>CAWVZW010000043.1:0-31198 GCA_963934735.1 uncultured Planctomycetaceae bacterium | reverse complement strand
CGCGTAAACAACGTCGCGGGCGCGGTCGATTATGACATGGTTGTTTCCAGTGAAACGGGACCGGGAAACCAACATCGCAGGATCCAGAGTAGAGACCCGGTGAACAGCAACATACCGTAAATTGGAAGAATCCAACCAAAGATCATTGGAAGACTAATGAGCATTGCCAGCAGCGCTACAACGGTACTGACAACTTTCGTTCTACTTATCACACGCACGAGCAAAAACAGCATGCTCAAGCTGATCAATACCGCCAACACAACGCCAACTCGCCAAATCGTGTCTCGCAACTCCCACCCTAGATACTTCGCGCTGAATTCATAATTGTCATCCAAATATTCAAAGTCAAAACGATCATATTCCGCTTGGAACTCCGGACTATCAAAATCCAAGTCGAATCCGGTGACACTCGCCAAACCCGTCACTTCACGGCCTTCAAAACGACCGTTCATCGCGCCACCATAATTACCGGGACGAGATTGCTCAGTTTGTCGCTCGGCATCCTCGCCGCCCATCCCGCCACCGCCACCCATGCCACCGCCACCCATGCCACCCATACCACCGCCACCCATACCACCCATGCCACCGCCCATACTACCGTCTCGCTGGAATCCGGATTCGTTGTTAGCTAGAGGCTGATTATTACCACTATGTAAATTTTCAATGCCATCCACAATGTTTCCGTTTCGGAATTCCAATTCAACCAGTTGCTGCGTCTGATAACGCTTAAATTGTTCCCGCTGCTGTGTGAGAGCAGATTTAGAATTTCTTTGATTATTCTGAGGCACATTAGCGTCAAAACCTGGAATTTTCCCTTGGGGAGCCGTATTACTCTGCTTTTGCAAATCGTCTAACTTATTGCCTTTGCCTCCTTCATCTCGATAGTACAGTCGACTATTCGTTTCACCAGGCTTGCCTTCTCCACCTTGCGGCGCTATCAGACTATTGCTTCTAAACCAGCGTCCGTCGGCTTCCTTCTTGCTGCTCGGCTTTGCCGTTGAAGTTGCCTCCGGCACGTCAAAATTACTCCCTAATTGATTTACCGCATTTCGCGAAAATCCATTGGACTGTTGCTCAAAACCCTTCAGTAATCTCGCTCGGTTACCCAGCATCAACTCTTCAGTTTTCTGATCGACACTACTGTCTTCTACCAAATCAAGCACCTGCTCTCCCAGCTCCGCTAAATCCTTTTCGTTGCGTTGGCTAATATCGCTTTGGGCCGCGTACTCATTCAAATCGGTTTTGGTTTGTAAGCTATTGAACAAACGTATTTTTTCATAATCATTACCAGACTTTGTTGCCCGCTTAAGCTTTCCAGACACTTCCGCATTCACAACAATCGCCTGTCGAGATTGCAATTCATCGCTGGTATACTGCGACAGGTCACGGCCAGCAAACATTCCCCATCCACTGTCCGTTTGATGATTTAGCGGCTCAGCGTCTCCACCAAATCCATACCAATTATGTCGTTTCGGTAAATACAGCTTCAAGAACAACTTTTCTGCATGAATATTAGTTGTGGTAATAAATGGCAACGAAGTCATTTCTCCATATCGCGATAAAGCTGTGATTCGCCCAGCGTAATGAAGCACTACTCGATATGACAAGTCGCCCGCATTCGTCTTGACCAGTGGAATACGAATTTGCCCGTCAGTGACAACTGGTTTAACGGGTTCTCCGGCTACCAACACGGCCCACAATTGAGAGGAGAGTGGGGTTTGAATTTCAAGAAACTGTTCTTTTTGATTGTCGACTAAGAATTCAATCTTACCGCGGTAAGTTCCCGCATAATCAACAATCAAGGACGTAGTTGCCATGCGGATTTTTGCTTCATCTTTATCGACAATGTCTCGCGACTGCGTCCTAAATTCCAGTACAGCTTTATCCACATCGCCTTGTACGACAAACGCCTTCAAAACTCTTTCGCCGATAACGTCCGTCAATTGTTCCCATTGTTCTTGCTGTCGATTCAAAGTAACAACATTGGACATCGACTCCAACACCTCTTCGACAACATCGCCGCTGCTCTCAAGTGAAATATACTGTTGCTCCACTTGGGCATTCTCGACAATCGGAACCGGCACCGCATTGCTACCGCCTGGTTGCCGATCATTTTCGACAAGCACGCTATATTCGCCAAGAATTTCATCTTCCAAATACAACGTGACTCGGATGGGCGATTGAGGGTCTTCACTATCTAGGGGTGTCTTATCGATTTGCCGGACATGCAGTCCCCGTATGCGGCTATCTTTCAATCCAACTGGTAACAGAAAGCTAACCTCTTGGATTCCAGCATCTTCGATTTTATACGACAGCAAAATGGTTTCTTCGATTGATCTATCTGTGACATTTGCATTTGAAAACGTCGTGCACATCACTTTAGAGGTACGTCTGACCAATTTAAAACGGGCGGAGTAATTCTTGCCTGTGAACTTCAACGCGGTCCGCGCCATCGTTCGCTGACTCTGCTTGAGCCACGCGAACATGGTAGCCATCGATACCGATTCTCCCTGGGTAACGTCTAGCAACTCAATATTGAACGATGGGTCCGACAACAAGACGGTTTGTCCTCGCTGGCTCGTAACCCCTGGAATTGCTATATATGGAACATCGGTTGTCATATCCTGTAGTTTCCGTTCCAACATTCCTTCTATAAGGACGTTCAAATTACCGGTCACTCCCTGCGACAATAATATCGTGATCATTTGGGCCGGGCCGCCGAGTGATTCGACGGGCGTAGCCGACCAATCAACTAACGACGCTGTCCTAACTTGACGAATCGATAAGTCCGCGGGAACAATCACTCGAACTTGGTGAATCGGCCTCTTTTGAATATTAAATTGCACCTGAGTTTCTAATGAAATCTGTTGTGGTGAAACTCGGACCAGCGAATTAATATTTGCGGATACAACCGTGGTCACTGGTTTCGCGGTGAATTGCAAGTCGAACCCAGTTCCACTGAATCGATACGCCTGCACAACTTGCACTCCCAGCGGATTAACCCGATTGGACGGTTGAGCGATTTTTGCAATCGCGTCATTGACATCATCTCGGTTAACGCCTTGGGTCTGGGTAACAAACAACTCTAACGAAGGACTTCGGCGAATCGTAATCGTCCCCTTTTGCGAGACGGCGTCTGGAACAGATACTGCGGGTACTGAGAACGGATCACCCGCCTTCTTAGGCAAACTACGGTACCGCAGCAAACCTAGATGGAGTGTCACTTGGTTTTCGACGGGTTCTAACAGCTCAACGGTAACACTTTGCCGACCGTTGGCATCCGGCTTCACTTCCCAACTGCGAATATTCCCACCCGTCACTTCCGCCACTCGATATTCTTGGGGTACGACGAATCGAAATATCTCTAATTGACTATTTCTAAATTCCAATCGCACTTGCCAATCGACATACACGCCATCTTCTTGCACATCCACGAGTATTTGTGAATCCGCGATCAGGTCACGATCCGCTCCGCTCTGCGAGACAATCGACCGCCAGCGAAAATCAAATCCGCCATTTAGTTTCAGCGGCGATTCCACCCGCTGATTATCCGCAACGGTATTCAATTCAGCAGTGCCTAAATGGCCATTCCACCGTATTTCGGTATCCTTGCGAGGCACATTCAATACTAACAAGCCACTTGCGCCAATCGGCAAACTACCCTTTGCCAATCGCCACCCACCTTGCCGTTGCACTTGCAGCTTAAAGCCGACCCGCAATTCATGATGCCCTCGTCCCTTAATGAATAAAGTATGACTATTAACGCGGAGAACTTGTTGCGGAGCTGCATTCGCTGCTTGTTGCCCCGGTCCATTGGCAGGATCCCCGCCATTAAGCCCGCGAACTTGGATTTGCGCCGGTAGTTTGTCGAGTGTTGCATATTGCAAGACAAGTTCATTCAAGGCCAATCCAATAGCGACTTCACGTCCACTGAACACCTCAATTCCCAAAACGCCTTCAATAAAAATACCATCATCGTCTAACAAAGTGCTCTCATACTTAACGGAACTGAAAGCATATTCGACCGGCAGTACTTCATGCTCCAGCGGTAATTCTGGATACGCCTGACGCCACAATTGAGAATACAACTCTAGCGGAATCAAAAGCTGATCCGTGGGAGTTCTCTTTGTTGGAAATTGAGCAGGGTCATAGGGCACGATGACAGCATCTGCGGGAACTTTTACCGTCTGCACTTCTTCATTCGGTTCATTCTGCTGTGCATCCGCAACACCGCTAAACAGCAGCGACGCGAGCAGCAAACCGCAACCAAGTCCAGTGATTCTCGAAGTTCGTTTTTTAAACCAGCAGACGCCAGGTTTAAGCAAATGATAGAAGCAATAAATCAGCGTCAACGAAAGTGTGATCACAAACACAACTTCAAACACTTGCTGGTAAAAATTCAGCGATGGAACTGCCGATACTATGGCTAGCAATGTCAGCACGACAAGCACATAGTTACGTTTTAATTGGGCAGTTCGGGGTAACAACAGCAAGCCGACTAGTAAAACAGCGATACCTGCAATCCAAGCCCACAAAGTGACCACGCTTTTACGAAGTATTCTACCGACCAATTTAGGTTCACCACCTAAACTTTGGAAATCATAGCGAACGAAATCCATGTATTGCACATCCAAGTCACCGTTTGAATCTTGCGGTTTGTTCAACAGATCAACGTTGAGGCTCTTCATACCTTGCAACGCCCAAGTTTGACTCGAACGATAAGAGTATTTGTCGTCCATTTCCTCGTCCAAACGGTCAATGTCGCCACTGATGTCATCACCAATATTCGCCTCATCTTTGGGAGCCATTTCACTACTGGGATCGGGAGAAGTCGGTTGGCTTGGAGCACCACCTGTCTCCTCTTCAAACAATTCCGTATTGTTATCCCCTGGCCCATTGATTGGCTTTTTCGGCGCATCGGTCGTCAATGTTTGCGCCTCAGATTTTTCCGCGCCCGAGACCGGTCTTGGAGGCTCCATTGGCATAGAGCCATTTTCCATGACATCTTCCGCTTCCGCAAAATCGTGTTCAGCACCCTCCTCATATTCTGCTGTTGCTGCAGGGCTATAAACAGCACTATCTACCGCAACCGAGGCTCCTAAGTAAAAAGGACGTACGCCTCCCCCACTGGCGAGCACAGCAACTGACGCAAACGCGCTTTGATTCACAATACGCGGTAATCCAGTAAGTTGCATGTTGGAATCAGCATATGGCTGTACAACAAAATTTCCAGGGACGATCATTTGCCAGCGAATCAATCCTGCCTCAATTGGCGATTGTTGCTCGGATCCGCGAGCGAATTCAAATAGTTCGGGTGCCTTTAGTTGAAAACCATCATTGCCCACCGAGAGCCGCTGCTCGTAGACGACACGCAAGTCCCGTTTGAGACCAACATTTTCTTTGGAATGGGGGAAACTAACAAGAAAGCGATTAGTAGTACCAGACACTTTCTGAGGCTTAACAGTGTCA
Organism: uncultured Planctomycetaceae bacterium; assembly: GCA_963934735.1. Classification (GTDB taxonomy): domain Bacteria; phylum Planctomycetota; class Planctomycetia; order Pirellulales; family Pirellulaceae; genus UBA721. The sequence continues at coordinate 25,729 of CAWVZW010000043.1, read as the reverse complement.
GCACCATCAATCACAACACTCCATAAACTTGCTTTCTCTGGAAGTGCTACTTGGATGTAACTCGCTTTAGTTAAAATGTCAAATCGTGCAACCGATTGATAGACGCCATGACTACTGACAAAAGAGACAATTTCACTGCGTTGAATAAGCGTACTCGGAACTGGGGATAACGTAGGCCTACTTATCTCTAACTGCACATTCAGCTGCGTTCCCGTATATCCATAGGCCCCGACTCGATGTTTTCCAACGCCGTACCCATTAACAACCAACTCACCCACGTCAACCGGCTTGAGTCGCGAGTCTGGTCCGAGTTCGGTGTCGTCGGCGGCATCCCCAACTTGAATTGCTAACTCCGGTGACGACTCGACCGACAGGACTCCAGATTGATATACAACTCCTTCCGCGGTGACAATCGCGGGAGTATATGCGGTTACTGACTCTTGAATCACTTGTTCAAAATCAACTCCGATAACAACCAATCCCGCGGTCGGCTTATCAAGGGAAACAGTCCAGATGCGGTGCCCATCCGCTTCAATACTTGAAAATTGCTTGACGACCGTACCTGCGAATCCGACAACGTTGAGATCCGCTGGAGAGGAATCTGGCAATTTGAATTGTACTTTTTCGACAAGTGACTGCTGAACGGTATACGTCAATTCACTATACGTCCTCAAAACACCCGGTTGGACATTGAGAAACGTGGCTAAACGCGCCGACAGCACCGGCACCACTCGTTTTGCAACGACAGCAACCGTGAATTGTGGTTGCTCGTATCGGTAAGCCAACGCCAAACGACCCATCAATCCAGCTTGCTGTTTATCAGCAGTCGCTAACGATACTACCCCACTCACTTGTTCCGGACGCACTTCGTAGACTTCCTCGAAACCAGACTGCGTACGAATTGCCAGCACACCCTGATCACGAAAAGTATCTTCGATCATGAATTTTGGCACGGACAAATGAAACTCGTCCCAATCGTCCAACCAACCCTCCGGCACACGTTTTGCCAGCAAGACAACATTGTGTACTTCCCCAAATGTTCTCCTAGTTGGGAACTTCGCATGTAACCGGCGAACTCCCATCCCATCAGTCGTCTCGTGATATGTCAACTGCTCGGAACCGCTGTGTAAACTCACAATATTCCATTGAGCCGGAACTTCGATCGTAAGCGAGTACAGATCGTCGAGTTCCGGAAAAATACTAAAGGAGGCGCTGACCGTATGATTGCTTTGATTCAAGGACAATTGAGTCGTGGTCTGAACGTGAATCCTGTTCTCAGGGTGAGTTACTTCTGCACTGATCTCATAATCGGACTGCGGAACATAATAAGTTCCCAAGACGCGAATCAACGGCGCACCTGGCTCAACAACAAATATCGACTCGGGCAGCGCTTGCTCAAGAATTTGCGTATCAAGGGCAATTACCCCATCTGTTTCCAGTGAGTTAATGGCCAGCCTACGATCCGCTAAAATACCGACGACTCCGGTGGACACCAAAATATCCAAGGGTTCAATTTTCGGAAATGACCATTCATCACGCGCCGGATTGCTATTCAATGCTGTGATCTTGATCAACAGGTCTTCCGTTTGTGGAGCCCGCATTTCAACTGTCAATATTTGTTGGGAATCCTCCTCTGCCACCGACCAACGTGAAACGCCAGGGGCTTGCACGTCGGTAACCTGAAAACCAGCAGCTATAGCAAACCGGAAATCCGAGGCGGCGCCTTGTTGCATTTGCATTGAAAACGTCCCGTGCAATCGCTGAATAGCCTGTGTCAATTCTGCCACGAGTACATTGCGGGCAACCACAATCTCCTCAGTCTTGAGCCGTTTATTATTGAGCGACATGGTGATCCGCAATGGCCCAGGCTTGGCCATCAGTTCAAAGCGTGTGACGTTTTGCTCTTCATCGATTGTGCGTTTTAAAACGCTCGCACCTGATTTAATTTCAATATTCCCCGGCACAATCAAATCGATTTTCGAATTTGCTGCGTGTGGTAATAACACCGTCAGCGTCTGCTCAGCCGCGGCGTGCTGTACGGATGCTGACATTGAGAATTGCGCCTGTGATTTTCCGATGCTAGGCAGCAGCAACCGAACCAACTGTTCCGAATCGCGTACCAACGAAGCCGCATTTTCGTCTACGGTAACATTGAGAATTGAAACGCCTGAAAACCCCAATGGCAGTTGTTGTAAACCGGCAGCCAGCGACTCGACTTCAAAATCACCGACAATCAATGCCGAATCACCGAAAATGTTGATTCGATATTTGGCGGCAAGTAATAACGATTGTTGTGGCGGAATGTCACCTGGTTTAATATTTGCCTTCTTTAACAAATCTTCATACTCGTTACGGGGCAAGTAGATTCGCTGAATCCCAGATGCCAAGACCGTCTTTAGATCGTCAAAAGGCACGTAGATTTCGCGCTTCATTTCGCCTTGCTGGGCAATCGCTGTCGGCGCGGGACCAAAAACAGCGGACCAAGACAATAACATGAGTATTGATATTCGCAGCCACCGAGACATGTTAGTTTTATTGGGAGTCGTTCTCATTATTCATCTCCCTCGCTATTTAAGTCGTCGTCATCGCTGACCAGATCATCAGGTAACTCGTCAGGTTCCGCTTGACTATCCTCGCCGTGTAATAACTCTTCCACAAATTCATCCGCACCCCGTTCTTCTTCGTTTGGCGTTTTCATATCTCCTTGGCTCTCGCTTGCGTCCTCGCGATCCTCAGTCGCATCAACGGCATCAACGGCATCAACGGCGATAATAGCTACATCTGTGTCCGCGTCATCTTCAGCAGTGTTGTCAATAATCACATCCGTTGCAACAACTGTATCTAGCGAAAACAACTTGCGGCAAATACGAAAACAAGGTTTCAAACAATCCTTGATAACCCAAATTATGGACATTAAACACATACCAAGAAACAAGCCGGAAAACGGCATGTGACTCGCCATGATCGGTTTAATCAAAACGACCCCCAGACTCGCAGACACGAGAACCAAGACTGTAATTATTTGATTACGTACTCCCAACCAAAGTCCACCGAGAGTAACCACCACTAAGAATCCAAACATTATCATATGGAAGTTAGAAAGTGATACCGTAGACAACTCCAAAGGCGACGCACTCGGATTAATTGCAGAAAAGACCAGCGTGCCATGGTTGCTGAATTGGTTTCCCAACTGCACGTCAACCTTGGCTTGGGTAATATTATTCAATAGTGAATGAACATCTACATTTCCCTCTGATTCCGAATAGTAAAGTAGATCACGTTGGATAGTTTCTAAGAATGAACTCGGTAAGTGGTCATCCCAATCACCCGAATAATCCATCAAAACGGTATCCGACGGTAAGTGGACAACCATAAATATTTGATTGATCGCGTGCAGGTCCGTAAAATTGGGAATACGCACGGTAAAGCCATCGGACTCAATCGAATATTTCAATTCCAACACAAAGTCTTCACCCGGAGTGATAGTGTTGAGCGGAATCAAATAGGTCTCTTGATCACCCGTAGTGGTACCCTTTTCAATCCCGACGGCCTCGCCGTTAATGGAAAGTGGATCATTTGGAATCTTCGACCCCTTGGGAAATGTGACCGCGATTCGTTGAGCAGCGCTTTTGACTCGATACACCGCGTGGACTCGCGATTTTCCACCTTTGGCAATTTGAACATCAATTACGCCTAATTCGATTGCCGAAAGTTCAATGGACTCTAGTTCATAACGGTGAATGTCCAGTTTTACACTCCATGCTTGGTGGAATTCCATTGCAACCGCAGCACCCTCTATCTGCGTCTCTGTCGAGCCTAACTTGAGGTCATAACGTGGATCAATGGGTCGTACACCGTCGGATTCCGCGGGAACGACATCTAAATTTTCAGCTTTCTTGATTACAATTTGCCCCCAACTTCTATGCACCTCTTTTGGCGTTAATGGGTTCAGTGAAACACTGGCGGCGGACCCGACTTCCAAATCGTCTAATGATTCTATCCAAGACAACTCGACTTGAAATGCACCAAAAAGCTCTCGATTTGAAATCAACTGCCAGGCCGTGTAATCGGCAGCAAGGTCATCGGGTCGCGGAGTAATAACAGACTCTTGGACCAATTTCGAGTCATTGCGGATCTTCTCAATCAAACTAGTCGGAACGTCTAATCTAAGTTTTTTCACACCGCTATAGCGGACGTCATAGGCTAGTGTTACCGAGTGATTGATGATTCCGGATTGCACATCAGCAATCACTAACTGCCCCACTTCGATCTGAGGCTGACGACGTTCAACGGAGAATGTCGGATTGAATGATTCATTGGCATACCTGAACGCGTGTACTGCTAGCGAACTAGCGACCCTGCTGACTTGTACCAAGCCCGCAATGCTCGGTTGCACCTCGCTAATAGCCACACTCTGCCCACCGGCAGTATCCACCGGCGTTACTCGCAAACCCTCTGGAGCGAGTACCGTCACATTACCTTGAACATGCTCGACACTTGCAGCGACGATGCGCGGCAACGAGAAAGTGTATTCGGACGCCTCGCCCGTAGGGGTCAACAGATTTACATCGGTACGCACCTTTTCGACAGAAACCAGCAGCGCCACATGGCCTACAGCTTTCCGCGAAAAATTCACTCTGTATTTCCCCGGAGCGTTCTCTACCGCGTGATGGTTTTCGACAACAGCAGCCGTTACGTTCGCCGCAGCAATTCCCCTCACACTTCGAATACGATAACCCGCGGGAACATCATAATCTACGTGAAATAATCCAGCGCGTTGAATGTCCAACAAAGTCGTTACACTCATTCGGGTCAATTGAGGAGTGATTTGGATCGTGACAAATTCCTCCACAGTGACACGAGGTTGCAGTTTTTCAATTTTGAGGACGAGTTCATATGGCAATGCCGCATAGCGGTAAACGAAGTCCCAACCTTGACCAGCATTAACTTCAGCGGCATCCACTTGTAGCAGCCCCGTTCGCGTATCAACATCTGCCCGCAGGTCACCTTCCACTTTGACCATCACAAGTCCTTGTTGCCGTGACACGTTTAACGCTTCGATCTCAGGAATGGTGACATCAACCGATTCGTTTTGCATACCGACTTCAAGATCAAACCGTTCCAACTCGATATTAATGGTTTGTGTCGAGTCCGCTGGTTCGAATAACTCGATCGTAATAATTTGATATCCCTCTTCCAGGGCGACATCCCAGCGTCGAACATTTGCATCAAATACGCCGGAAATCTTCTGTCCCACAGGAATCCGCAGCTTTAATTCAAGTAACTCACTGCGTGTAATTGCATAGACGATCTGGGCTTGTGTTCGCTGAGACCCTTCGCCGATGACAACACTTTGACGCGTCTGTACTGTAGCTAATGCCTGCAATCCCGCAGCACCTTCGCTGCGTGGTGTCCAGTCGATATGAACTTGGGGTGTTAAACCGAAGAAGGCAATCAATACAGTTTCAGTTGAGGGTACTGCCGGCGGTGCTGGATCACCCGTCGGATTATCCCGTGCAGCGCCATCCTGTGTTTCAGTGGCAGCCACTAGCGGCTGCACATTTACTTTTACGCCTGGATCAGCAATCGTGATTTTCCAGCGATTAATGGATGCTTGGGGAGCTTGGAATGAAACTTGATTCAAGCCCGGTGATTGATTGTAAGTCCGCGCGTATTGGAGATCCAAGACAACATCCGATGCGTCGCTTTCCTGACGCTCCATCAACAAAAAATATCCCTGCCCCAGTCGAAAAATGATACGAGCAGTTTCACCGTCGATCTCTGCCTCAGAGATTGCCGCATCCGCTAAACGCAAGGGGATTTCATGCCAGCCTAGCCCCAGCATCTGAATCGACAACTTGGCGGAAACCTGCATAACATCGCCGCGGACTGTCGCTTCAGACGAGATCGATGTAATCATTGACCTCAGAGGAATCGAAACAGGATTGTCCACTGCATTCTTTGCGCGGGCAGCTTGCCATAATTTTTGGAATTCATCATACGGCAAGAAAACGCCGCGCGAGGGGGACTCAAACACTTTTGATAATTTGTCGTACGGAACGTAAATCGTCTGTTCGAATAACGAGTTCTTTTTCTCGCCCGCAATATCCGCTTGTTGCGCCGCTGGGGCCGCAACCGGCGGAGCTTCCTGTGATCGCACAATACCTGGAACGTAATAAAGAGATACTGCTATTAACAGACTTAATAGCAGTTGATTAGTTCGTTTCAACATCGAGTCGTTTCCCTGTTCTAAATTTCAACAATAAGTTGAGTGGAGGAAGGATTTGCTGCGTTTTTTCAACACTGCGTAATGTCGTAACTGCGTATTGCCAGAAGCGCCTATTTTAACACAAACGAGTAACTCATCGCGTAGCTACATAAACCATAATGATTAGCAAATACGCCCTAAAGCAACAGCCTTACGGTTAAGACGCATGTTTTGAGTAAAATGTTCCCAAAATATCCTGCACAACTGTCATAAACCAATCGATTGGCGGGGAAGTTCTATTTTAACAAGCGATGAACTTCGCTGGCCATTAAATTGCCACCTGCCGCTGTCACCGAGACAAGCAACTCGAATCGCTGCGGCCGCGTTGAGTCATAGTGATTGGTAATTCGCACTTAGGTTCAGTTTGCGATGCTTGTTTAGGTTATCATGTTTACTTGTACTTTTGGGTCCAGACAAACCACCAATCACTTAATGCATCTATTCATCGCCGACCTACAGATTCACGAGCTAACGCATTTTTCGGTCCTTGATTGGATAATTGTGGCGATTTATCTTTCGATATCGCTAGTCATTGGTATCTATGTGACGCGATTTGCCACGAATATGGACGCCTATATCGGCGCTGGCCGCAGCGTTGGGCCATGGTTAGGTGTCGCGACGATGACCGGAACGGAAATGGGTCTCATCACCGTCATGTATATGGCGCAAAGTGGCTTCGCGGGTGGCTTTGCCGCCTTTCATATGGCGTTAATAGCAGGTGGAGCCACATTATTTGTTGGGCTTACCGGTTTCATCGTAAAACCATTGCGTGCGCATCGAGTATTGACGATTCCCGAGTATTACGAAAAACGCTATGGCCGTAAAGTTCGCGTTGTCGGTGGCATCATTTTATCGGCGGCCGGCATTTTAAACATGGGATTATTTTTACAAGTCGGCGCAAAATTCATTGTCGGTGCAACAGGCTTGCCAATCGATGGTAATGCTCTGATTATCGTCATGACGATTCTGTTGATTCTAGTTCTTGTATATACCGTGCTCGGCGGTATGATCTCAGTTATCATCACCGACTACACCCAGTTCGTCGTCCTATCTGTTGGCGTCATCGTGACAACCGTCTTAGCAATTTACACCATCGGGTTGGACTCCATGTATGAGGCTGTCAAAACGGGGATGGGCCGCAAAGGTTTTGATCCGACGGATCCCGGTGGTCCTTTTGGCCCAGCATACGTTACTTACCAAATCATTGCCGCCGGTCTCATCGGCTGTGCGGTCTGGCCAACTGCAGTCTCTCGCGCACTCGCAATGGAATCACCCGAAGCAGTCAAAAAACAATACGTACTATCAAGCGTCTCATTTACGATTCGTTTTTTGATTCCCATGTTTTGGGGTGTGGCTGCCTACACGTTCGTTACTCAAATCCATCCCGAACAATCTTCTCTATTCATCGGCGTTAATGCAGTTGAAGATGCGGGGCTCTATGCAATGCCCGCATTTCTAGGACAACTGCTGCCGATCGGAGTTTTAGGAATCATCACAGCCGCTATGATTGCCGCGTTCATGTCGACCCATGATAGTTATTTGCTTTGTTGGAGCAGTGTCATTACGCAGGATGTAGTAGCACCTCTGCGTCAAACACCGATGTCAGCCGCCGCCCGCATCAAGCTAACTCGCATTTGTATTGTGTTGATTGGCATCTTCATCTGGGCTTGGGGACTGTTCTACAAAGGCAGCGACCGCATCTGGGATTACATGATCATTACAGGCGCCGTGTACTTTACCGGGGCACTCGTACTGCTTGCCGGCGGTTTGTATTGGAAGCGAGCGAGTCGAGTCGGAGCGATGCTGGGACTCATTTTCGGGGCGTCAGCTATATTAGGGCTCGAGCCAATCCGCATCACCCTTATTAACTGTAGCTGTTACATCCTCAACGCCGACGCGACCTATTGGATTGAAGCGATAACGTCCTCGGTAGTCGGCCTCATTAGCATTGGCCTAACACTCATTGTATTTATACTCGGTTCTTTCATCTGGCCCGATGCAAAACACCTCCAAACAAATCCAGTAAATGACATACCGGAGTCCCAATAATGCTAGCGTATTATTTAATTGCTGACATCACATCCGAACAAGTCGAATTCCATCACTGGTTCACGTTTTGGATTAGCATTCTTTTGATCGCCTTAACCATTTTCTCGGTCATGGCTTGTGTCGTCACGGTGAAAGGTTGGTTTGAAATTAAAACAATGCTTCAACGCCTCAGCCAACTTACCGAAGAATCAGAAAGTGATGACATCCAATCCTAGGGCGTCTTGTCATCCCACGATCTCATGCACCACACGCCCATGAACGTCGGTTAAACGAAAGTCGCGACCGGAATACTTGAACGTCAGTTGCTTGTGGTCGATTCCCAGCAAGTGCAAGATCGTCGCGTGCATATCATGCATATGCACCTTATCAGTCACCGCTTCATGGCCAAATTCATCAGTTGCACCAAATGCAAACCCAGGCTTCACACCACCGCCTGCTAGCCACATCGTAAAACCGCTGGGGTTATGATCACGCCCAGTTCCATTAGCCTGTGAATACGGAGTACGTCCAAACTCGGAACCCCACCACACCAACGTATCCTCGAGCAATCCACGGCGTTCTAGATCGGTAAGAAGTCCAGCGACCGGTTTATCCACTTTTTTGGCATGATCCATATGTTTCGGCATATTGGAATGCTGATCCCACGCCGGATTCGCTCCGGCATCTCCATAGGTCAACTGAATGTAACGCACGCCCGACTCAGCCATTCTACGGGCCATCAAGCATTGCCTACCAAAACTCTCAGTGACTGCATCATCGATCCCGTACAGTTTGTGCGTCTCGGCCGTCTCTAGCTCTAAATTAAGAACCTGAGGTGCGTTGTTCTGGATACGCCAAGCAAGCTCATATGATTTAATGACCGCATCCAGTTCGGCATCACCCGTTCGATTCTTAATTTGTTGAGCATTGAGTTTTTGTAATAGCTCGAATTGCCTTAGCTGCACGTCGGTTCGATAACGGCCGTTAACTAAATTGCGAATCTTCGCATCAATCGCTGGTCGCCCTGCACTACCCAGCGTCGTCGCAGCGTGCACTGGCGATAAAAATGCGCTGCCGTAATTCCGCGCGCCGCCGTTACCTGGCGATGGACAAATCGAGACAAAACCCGGCAGATTATCATTTTCGCTACCAAGCCCATAATGAATCCAAGAACCCATCGAAGGGCGGACAAAGTTGTGGGCACCACAATGTAAAAACAAAGTCGCCGGTCCATGTGCGACGCCTTCGGTATGCATCGAGTGCACCATGCACAGTTTGTCGACATGCCGCGCGGTTTCTGGAAACAAATCCGATACCATGCGGCCACTTTCACCATAGCGACGAAACTTCCACAACGCCTTCATCAAAGTTTGCTTGGTGCTACGTTCACCCGTATTCGCAATCGTCCGGTCGTCATCAAACGCAATGGACTCACCATCTCGTTTTTCCAAGATTGGTTTGTAGTCAAACGAATCAACGTGACTCGGACCGCCCTGCATAAAGATGAAAATGACTCGTTTTGCGCGAGCTGGGATTTTTGTTTTTTTACCCAGAGTAACATCGTGATTTTTCACCGGACTAGCCATCGCGGGTTCATTCAACAAGCCCGCCAGCGCGATGCTGCCAAAGCCGCACCCGACTGCTTCCAGTGCTGAGCGTCTAGTAAGTTGTTGAGCCTTGTTCATATCATTACCACTGATTAGCCGTAGCGGGTCCCTGAATAATTAGTATACATACCTAAAATCAACAGATGCAAAGATTGTCTGAATGAGCTGTGTCAACTTCTCTTCCTTGGTGACGTCACTTAACGAATCATCGTCCATAAACTTTGTAAAAAGCAGTATTTCCTGCGGTGTTGCCGTGCGACCAAATGCTAGCTGCACTAATCTTTTAACTCGCAGGACGTCATCCAACTCCGGGTCACTTAGCGACAACCTTGCCGTTTTTTGCGCCAAATCCATCACCAGTTCGCTATTCATCATAAATAGCGCTTGGGGAGCGGACGCACTGACATCACGTTGCCCAACAACCATACTTGGGTTCGCAAAATCAAACACGTCCATGACTTCAGCCACTGAGTTTCTTAGTACAGGCCAGTAGACAGCGCGACGGCGACTGGAGTGCTGATAGTTGTAGTCGTTTTTGGCCTCAGCGGTGATCTCCGACCCTCCCATACGGCGGTCCAAGTCACCACTTATGTCTAGCATCGCGTCGAGTATACACTCTGCGCCTAGTCGACGTCGGTTCATGCGACTGAGTAATCTATTCTCGGGATCCACTTTTATACTTTCTTCGGTCATCGCAGAACTCAATCGATACGTACGCGACAATACAATTTCGCGTATCAGGCTCTTAGTGGACCACTGACCTTCCTGTAGTCGTAGCGCCAAATAATCCAACAACTCCGGATGCGATGGAAGTTCTCCGGTCGCTCCAAAATTATCAACACTACGGACAATTCCAGTACCAAAGAGCCAATGCCAAATCCGATTTACAAATACACGGGCAAGCAAGGGGTTGTCGCGATCAGCCAACCACTCCCCTAATTCATGGCGACCGCTTTCTTTGCCGCTAAATACAATACCTGTTGAAACTGGAACGACCTGCAAGAATCCGCGAGGCGCCGTTTCGCCCAAGTTGTGCACATCACCACGCACGTGGATTGATGTATCGCCGATTTCTTCCTCCTCCTGCACCGACATAACCAGCTGACGCTGAGGTTGTCGCGCTGTTAGTTTCTCTAGCTGCGATTTAAGTTCTTTTAATTCGGCTGCGGTCCGTTTCTCGTCACGTACGCCTTTGGCGATCTGAGTCTGTTCGTCCGCCTCAGCTACCGTCAAGAACTGCACCGCATCAATAATCGCGTGCCCAGTCGTCGCGGTCGTCTCAACTAGCACCTGAGCTCGTTCACTCGCTTTGAACGAAAATCTTCCCAACGATATCAATCGATTCTTGATGGGTGGCACGACGGTTTGATCGATAATGATAGTTGTTTTTCCCGCAGCATGACTGACCGTAACCGGCAAAGTTTTCGTGCGGTTACTGCCCGGTGTAAAAGCAAAGCGAACCTCGTACTCGCCATCGAGCCCAGCAGGAGTTTGAAACAAGGCAGTTTTGTCACCCTTTCCCTGATCGCCATCATGTTGATAACCACTGCCAATATAGGATTTCGTCGACATTGAGCGTTGCCACGAACCTGTCAACACAGCTTGTTCATCATCCAGCACAATGCCAGCTAAACTAGCCACCGTAAGTGGTTGGTCCGTATTCACTTTGCCCTGTAGTGCCGCAATACGTTGTTGCAGCGCCAGACTTGCCGATTTAAATTGCCGCGCCGCGTTTTCGACCGATTCGGACTGTGGAAGTGGAAGTTCAATCCATTTCGAAACATTCGAATGGTTCAGAGTTTTCGTGTTTCGAAGAATTCCAGCTAAGGCATAGTAGTCTTTGGTTGGGATCGGGTCGAATTTATGGTCATGGCAACGAGCACACGCGATCGTCTGGCCGAGGAAACCTCTAAAAATGGTATCCAATTGCTCATCTACCACGTCCATTCGAAGTTTTGCTTTGTCTTGGTCTTCAAGATTCGAGTTTCCTAGAGTCAAAAATGTCGTCGCGACCAGATGTTCTTGTCGCTGCCGATAACCGTCGGCTAACATCAAATCTCCGGAAATCTGCTGGCGAACAAACTGATCAAATGGGCGATCTTCATTGAATGAATCAATAACATAGTCTCGGTACCGCCAAGCCTCTGGGAAAAGGAATCCACGCAGAGTAATTGATTCCGCATACCGCACCACGTCCAACCAGTGACGACCCCAACGTTGACCGAATTCAGATCGCGCCAACAATCCATCAACGACTCGCTCGACAGCATCAGGCGAGCTATCCATTAGGAAAGCATTTTGATCAGTGACTGTAGGCGGCAATCCTGTTAGGTCAAAAGTTAATCTCCGCAACAACACCTCACGTGAAGCCAAGGATCCTTGTTGAAGACTAGCTGCTCTCAGTTTTTCGTTTATAAAACCATCGATTTGATTGCCGACGTCCCCGTGATCTTCTGCAGCGGTCCGCGATACTGACGGCAAGTCGTATTGCAGAGGTTGATAGGCCCAAAACTTACGTCCTGCCGCTAGGTCGATTCCAACCGTTTCTTTTACTTCACCCGACGCTTTCGTGCGAGGGTCTGCCATACCACTGGAAATCCATTTGCGAAAATCCGCGATGATGGCATCGGACAATTTGCCCGTCGGTGGCATTTCAAATGATTCGTAAGCGAGCGACGACAACAACAAACTTTCAGCAGGTTTGCCAACAACAACAGCGGGGCCGCTTTCGCCTCCACGCAGTAAGCCTTGGCGGGTGTCTAATAACAGGCCACCTTTAAGCTCATTCTTGTTGGCAGCTTGTTGTGAATGGCACTTATAACATGACTTCACCAAAACTGGACGAATCTTAGTTTCGAAAAACTCAAGTTCTTGCGGGGTCCATTCCTCTGCCAACAACGACACGGCGAACGAATTTATCGCTATCAAGACAATAATTATGTGAGTGATGAATTTCATTGCGTGTACGGTAGGAGTCCAGGATCAAGTTTTTGATGAACGTGGCGGTTATGCGATGATTTTAGGCGACAAAACGATTATAACATATGACTTATCACAACTTGCCGACATTCTTTCAGGAACACATCATGGGTGCCATTTCCATTCTTATCATTTCGATATTGATTGTCGTCATAGGAATACTCGTGCTCCGCTTGCATGCCTTTTTAGCGCTCACATTTGCAGCACTTGTGGCAGCTTTCCTGACAACGGATGCCGCATTAGACCACTATGCCCAGGATGAGGCAATTGTCGCATTCGAGAAGATGCATGGAGCTGAACCGGAGGCCGCTGCGTATGCCGATACTGACAAAGAGCAATTTGAAAACGACTTGGCCGATTACATCGCACTTCGCAGTACAGCGATAGAGCTTTACAAAAAGGACTATCGAAAACAAACTCCCATGATGCGGGTCGCTCTCGGTTTTGGATCAACCTGCGGAAAAATTGGCATTTTGATCGCCATGGCATCCATTATTGGAAAATGTTTGCTCGACAGTGGAGCGGCAGATCGTATCGTCCGCACCACATTAAATTGGCTAGGTGAAAAGAATGCTGGCACCGCCTTTATGGGAAGTGGATTTCTATTATCGATTCCCGTCTTTTTTGACACAGTTTTCTACTTGATGATCCCATTAGCCAAAGCGACGCGATTGCGGACAGGAAAAAACTACCTTTTGTTTATATTGGCAATCGTCGCCGGTGGATCCATGGCCCATTCACTCGTCCCACCCACACCTGGCCCGTTGATTGTTGCCGAAGAATTCAATGTGAACCTAATCACGATGATCATCGCTGGGTGCTGTGTTGGTTTGTGCAGTAGCGTTGCTGGATTGACATTTGCAAAATGGATCAATCGCCGTATGGAAATTCCACTCCGCGACAGTGCCGACGCTAGCTTGGATGAATTGGAAGTTCAAGCCGCGCGAAGCGAACATGATCTGCCACCATTTTGGTTGTCACTGCTACCGATCGTTCTGCCTGTAATCCTAATCGCTTGTGCGACAGCTACAAAGACATACTTTAAAAACCTCGGGGGATCTGCACCCGCCCAATGGATGGAGACGATCAGACCTACCGTCGAAACACTAGGCGATAAAAACATTGCCTTAATTATTGCGGCTCTGATAGCCATGGGCACATTATTTGCTCGACCTAGCATGACTCGTAACAAACTGGCCACTGCCATCTCAAACGCTTTGTCCAGCGGTGGAATAATCATTCTCATTACATCGGCGGGCGGCGGATTCGGCGCAGCTATTCGTCAAAGTGGAATTAAAGAAGTCATCGCAGGTACGGGCGCTGAAACAGCGACGATTGGAACACTGTTGCTAGTCTTTGCGCTGACTACACTTATCCGCACCGCCCAAGGCTCATCGACCGTTGCCATGATTACCGTCGCCAGCATTTTCTCGCCGTTAGCTCTGCAGCCTGATCTATTGCCGTATCATCCGGTCTACTTGGCACTGGCCGTGGGCTGTGGATCCAAACCAATTGCTTGGATGGCGGACAGTGGATTTTGGGTCATTTGCAAAATGAGCGGCATGACAGAGGCCGAGGCGCTGCGGACCATAACGCCTATGAGCATCATCATGGGGATAGTAGGCCTTGGTGCGACCTTGATTGGAGCGCTATTTTTCCCGCTTGTATAAGAGTCGTAGCAACACTATCTTTTCTAGATTACATCCACTTTTCCCAATTCCCCTAGCACCCATAACATGTCCGACGCGCAACTGAATACATTACGACTCTATACGAATCTTTCCAACGCAGCAGCTGGCGTTGATGCCTTTCAAAGTGCGCGACGACTGGGCGTTTTTGATATTTTGAAAAATGGACAGCAGACGGCAGTGCAAGTGGCAACTGCTTGTAACCTGCATCCCGAACGGACCGAAATTCTGCTTGATATACTATGTGGGCTCTTGATCCTTGAACGTTATCAAGACGACTATGCATTGAGCCAAGTGATGCATCTATTGACTCCTCATGATGACGATTTAGGGCAAGCTGATCGAACCGATATTGACGATTTCATGCGGTCCAAACAACCGTGTAAGAATCGGATAACCGCTTACCGCAATCGCATTTCAACTGCCCAATGGCAAGCGACACCGGCGGCGATGGATGTTGTTAAGTATTTGAGTTTGAGCCAACAAACGGAACCTTTAAACATACTCGACGTTGGTTGTGGCACCGGAGTGTGGAGTTTACCGATTGCCCGACAAGACCCAGCAGCTCGTATCACTTTCGTAGATCATCAACAACCCGTCGATGTCGCTTGTCGCACGGCGGAAACTGTTGGTATGGACGGGCGTTTCGCTACGATTATCGGCGATCCCTTGACGACCGATCTCCCTAAATCACAATTCAATTTAGTTGTAGTCGCAAATCTATTGCACCTGATTCCCGCTGACCAATGGAAGTCTTTGCTAGGACGTCTGATCGAGGCGATTGCTCCGCAGGGACGGTTGTTGATTGTGGATGTATTTCCAGGACAAGAAAATGGCGACATTACGCGGGCTACATTTAAATTAGAGCTCAGCATGCACGTTCCCGGTGCGGCCTTATGTGATCCATTGACACTACAGGACATTCTCGTGGACTTAGGCGCCGAAAAACCTCAGTACGCCCACATCGACGCCTCACCCCATATCTACGGAATGATGTTGGCCGCAGTTAATACGTAGCCCAACGATCTCATGGTGTAACTTGCATCGCCGCTTTCTATTCGGTGCGGGTGTTAGTCGGCAGTGTGGTTACCAACTGCAGTTGTGTAAGTTCCGGCAAACAGCGATAGCGAATCGACTGCAAACCGCTAATGCCGCGAGTCACATGCAAAGTCGTCTCACGTTGATAAAAAACACCACTCGCATATCTTACGCCGTAACGACTAGGAGTCACAATTGGCCCGACAAAGGGGACGCGAATTTGACCGCCATGAGCGTGTCCGCCCAGCATGAGATCAAATCCATGATTCTGGCCCCAACCAAATAAATCTGGCGTATGCACCGCAGCTAATCGCAAGGCAGTTTCCGTGGTCCGGATATCTGGCGCCGTCCCAATCCAAGGTTGTTCGTTTCCGGACAACAAAACCTGATGTCCTTGAAACTCTCGGATTACCGATTTTCCACCTAGGTCAATACACCCCGCCCGCGCCATCGCCTGCCGAACAACATCTCCGCTTTGATTACGAATATCATGGTTCCCCAATACGTAATACACGTTCCCTTGATCTGCAATTATCGAAAACAACTCCTCAACCCACGGCAGCAACTCGGGGTTATCAATAATATCTCCTGTTACTATTACCAAATCAGAATTTAAGTTGACAACGCGTTGCATCAAGAATTCAAAATACGCTTTACCTAACTTTCCCGTCAGGTGCAGATCTGAAAAGTGTGTAATGGTCATTCCATTGAGCGCCGCTGGCAATCGTTCCATTAAAATCGATTTAACATTCACTTCTAATTTTTGTACTTCATTCCATTTAAATCGAGACCAGCGAACGCCCTTGGACACGAGATCCGCTTTAACTTCCGCTCGTACATCAATACAACTCCGCTGCAGTAACGACCATCGTGATTCGCAGCGATCTCGCCACACGTGAAAGACTCGCAATGTAGCGGTTACAACGAGGACTGCCGTAACCACGGTATAATACCCAACATTTCCCAGAACCTGCGAACGCACCAGCACTAGAGGTGCTGCCAATCCTGAGCCATCTTGATCTGGCTGGTTTGAAATCCAAGCAATGGCTGGATAAACGCTGCCGACGAATGCCCCTAGATAGATAAACTTCTTAACAACACGTTCCCAGCGGTGTTCAATTCCGGACCCTTGCAGACGATTTATTGCAATCGTACATACAGCGACGTGCCCAAGCATTGCGACCGTGTAAATCAGGCTATTCAGCGCCAGAGTGGTGAACATTTAAGAATTCGGACCGGATGCCGACGTCGAACTTCCGTGCAATTTAAGCACGGTCTCTATAACGTCCAAGAGTTGGACGAGACGAAACGGTTTATACAGAACAGCATTCGTATGTAATCCAGCTTGTCGTGCTTTGACAATCGAATGCCCTGGGTCGTAGCCGAAGCCAGTCATCAAAATAAGTGGGACGACGTCCAACATATCCTGTAACCGCAACATCAATTGATAGCCGCTGAAATCCGGCAATCCAATATCGGAGATTATCGCATTGTAGCTTTCATTGCCGTCGGTGTTGCGAACCATATAGACCGCTTCACCACCGGTCTCAGCAGTCTCGACAATACAACCGAAGCGTTCCAATAAAGAATGGGCATCGTTACGCACCGATTCATCACTGTCGACAACCAACACTCGCTGTCCCACTAAGAACGGATGACGTTCGATCGCCACGCCCGGGGGAACTGCTTCCGCCGGAGCCATGTCCTGACCAATCTTATGAATCACTTGCCGCACATCCCGCGCGTTGCGCAAAATTCGACGCAAACGCTGTTCAACTTCCGGCGCGTGACCAATATAACATTCCATCACGTTAACCGCGTCATTGAGAATCTTATCGATCGGCAGGGCGACCTCACGGTGAATTGCCTCGACGCTTTTTTGAGCAGCATTCGTCTTTTGAGCTACTAATAAATCAAGCGTATTGAGCGCCATGGCGATGTTGCGAACGAATAGTTCCAAAAAGTGCATGTCACTCTCTGAAAAAGAATCCTCTTCGGGGCTCTCGACATTAAACGTACCAATCACAACGGAGTGCCATTTCAGCGGTACAGTCAAAGAACTCTTGGCACCACTGAACGATTGGATAAATAGGGGGTCGTTCGCTACGTCCTCGACCAAATAGCTTTCGCCAGTCGCAGCCACATATCCAGTCACACCATTGGCATGCTTACTGACTACCAATGAACGTTCGGCAGCTTCTTGGTCGATTCCGGCGGACAACAATCCTTGTAGTTTACCCGTCCCTTGGTCCAACAAGCGAATTTCCACATAATCATAAGCCAAGATGGATTGCGTGTAGTGCAGGATATTTGATTTCAGTAACTCAATTCGGTCTTGCACATCCATTTGGAAGACTTCTTCAGGCGACAAGTTCGACAACTCAACTCCCGCTTCATGAATTGCATTCAATTTTTGTCGATATCGTTCATCCGAAGTCACATCCTGAACAAACACCAATATTTCTAAAGGCTCGTCAGACGCGACATCGGAATCGTTCATCAAGTTGGCTTGTACGCGGTAGAACTGTTCCTCTTTCGATTTAATCAAGCATCGCGCTGCATGTGTTGATTTGATTGTTTTCAGACACGGACATTTCATTCCGCCGATAATCTCTCCATCACCTAAGGCCTCATAAAGATTAAGGCCGACTGTATTTTCGCACTCGGCCCAGGTGTTTAGTTGTTCGTTTGCCCATAAGACATTCTGTTTTTCATCGACGATCGCTACTCCCTGTGGGATTTGCTGTGTCGCCCGAATCAAGTCACTGATTTCACTTAGATTCGAACCATCGCCACTGCGACCCATAAAGACGCCATCAAAACACTGCTCCCGCATGAGACGGCGAGCGTCGCTCCAAGTCGCGGCGACTTCTAGATCTGCCGCTTTACGCAAATTCTCCGCTACTGACGACTCAGCTTCTGCGGTTGATCCTACGACTAATATTTTGACACGTTCAGTCAACACTCAACTCCACGGTTACGGCGTCTTACCCGAGTGAGAATTTCCACCATATCAATGAAATGGAGGCTTCTCTAACATCGACTTCCGTAAAGTGAAAAATCCACTAATATTCGCTTAGACTTACCGTTGCGGTAACATTACGTCAACGCTTACCGCTCTAAGCAACCTCAGGGCTATTAGTTTCTTTATACTCTCGCTGACAAGCGTCTCAACTACTCGACTGTAAAAAAAACCACCAAATATCATATTTTTACTTCCCGCTCGTCATAACCCGACTCTGAGCAATGATTCTTGTTGCCACCACCACTGATTAGGCGATAAATAGTACAGCCTCTTTTTAGTTCCCTCACCCAAAAACATCATCACGCCTGCACTGGTCAAACCATGTTAAAAGCGCTAATACTCGGACTCGCAATTTCATGCCTACTACTCGGCATCGAATGCTTAGCCGTAGACCACATCAAACTCGCTCAAGCTGACTCCCGAATCGTTGTCATCCCGGAAATATTTGGGTGGTTACTGATTGGCATTGGCAGTAGCACAACCCTGTATACATTAATCAACCGATCATCGTCAGCGGCAAGCATTAACGTCGACTTGGATACCACTGCAGATACGGACGACGCATTGGATTCACAGCACCAGTGGGACACCACCGATTATGACCTAACGGAACATTATCCCGATGACGAGCAAGACGACGATGAGTATGAGGGATATGATACCTACGATGAAGAAGATTACTTTGATACGGACGAGGAAGATGAATCCGAACCCGAGTTTGATCTTGAAAAATTCAATCGACAATATGATATCGACGAGTTACTCTAAGAATAGTTAACTCAGGACTAATTCTTGCATCGTCATGGTACAATTCCGGTGCCAAATTCAACTATCCAATACCAGTATATAAAATGGCCAAACTTCCCACACCTGCTGACCATCCGACTGCCGACGTCATTATCTATGATGGCGAGTGTCAATTCTGCATACAACAAGTCCAGCGTCTGTACCGTTGGGACGGCAAAAACCGACTAGCTTTTATCTCGCTGCATGACCAGAGTGTGGCCGAAAACTATCCTGATCTAAGTCACGAAGAGCTCATGCAAGCAATGGTGCTTATCGACCAAAAGAATCAACGCCACCACGGCGCGGCTGCCGTCCGCGTAATTTCTCGCAGGCTACCTCGACTATGGAGCCTAGTCCCGTTGCTACATATCCCTTTTTCCATGCCCTTATGGCGAGTGGGATATAAATGGTTAGCCAAACACCGCTACGGCCTCAAGTGCGACGACGGCAATTGCGAAATCCATTAGTATTTCCAGCGCCGTCGACTTCGCACGTAAGTGGTTTGCGGATGCGCCGAGAAACGGCTGAGGTTGACCTACGCGAAATACTCAACGGCGTTACGAAAAATGGCCATGCCAGCGCCTTCGTCTAGCAGCCCTTCACGCGTCCAACGCGGATGCTGAGTGCCATCAATAAATCGTTCAGGGTGCGGCATCAATCCGAACACGCGTCCGGATGTATCACACACACCCGCTACATTTAATTCAGCACCGTTTGGGTTATCCGGAAATCCAGTCGCATCTTCTCCAGCGGGCGTCGTATACGCCAATGCTAATTGACCGTTGCTCACCAAACTTGCAGCAACTTGCTCGCCATCCATCACGAACCGACCTTCAGCATGAGCAATCGGCAAATATATTTGCTCCAGTCCTCGCAGAAATACGCACTTGTCCGACGTCGTCTTTAAATGAACCCAACGATCCTCGTAGCGACCATGGTCATTCCAACACAGCGTCGCAGGCGGATCACCGTTTTCATTATCATCTAGCAAGATTCCCGACTTAATGAGTACTTGGAAGCCATTGCAGATACCCAGCAACAGTTTGTCACTCGCTTTAAACTCCTGCATCAGATCCGCTAAATGATTACGCATCTGATTGGCCAGAATCCGCCCTGCCGCAACATCATCACCGTAGCTAAACCCGCCAGGTATACATAGTATTTGAAAATCCTTGGCCAAATCAGGGTTTTCAAGAATTCGATTAATATGAATCCGCTGCGTCTGGGCACCCGCCCGCTCAAAAGCATGTGCGGTTTCAAAATCGCAGTTCGTACCAGGTGCACGTAATACTAAAACTCGTGGTGTTGCCATTTTTCTCTCTGCTAAAATCTAATTGGACTCAACGGCCAAACGCCGCGCAATCTACCACCGTAGCGGTGACTGCCAAGCTTCTTTCAATTCCGCAATTGGTAAATCCACAGCAACGACATCGTTGTGTGAGATTGACAACTGCTCTGTCTCATCGACCGTCCCCAGCAACTTACAAACTACGTGGGACATTGTCGCTTCGAATGCTTCTTGATTTTCAGGTTTTACTTCACAGACAAATCGTGTGTTGGATTCCGAGAACAGTTTTGTAACCAACTCGGTCTCGCCATCGAACTCGCCATCCGTTTCTACATTGGCCAAATCAACGTTTGCACCTAATCCCCCGGCAAACGCCATTTCGGCCAAGCCGACCGCTAAACCGCCTTCGCTCAAGTCATGACAAGCTCTTACCAATCCCGTCGATATCGCCTGATGAACGGCTCGGAAAATGGGGCGTGACAAGCTTGTGTCAACTTGTGGCACTTGGCCACCTTCCAAGTCTCGTACCAGTGTCCAATGTGAACCACCCAATTCACATGCCGTTTTACCCACTAAGTAAATCGCGTTGCCACTCTCTTTAAAGTCCATCGTCACACATGTACGCGCGTCATCGACTTGGCCCATCGCACTGATTAACAACGTGGAAGGAATCGAAATCGTCTGTTTTTCGCCGGCATCGTTAAACGAGGAAAACTCGTTATTGAGACTGTCTTTACCCGATATAAATGGGGTCTGTAAATCAACGGCCACGTCATAACAGGCCAAAGCGGCTCGTACCAATGAACCAAGCGTTTCCGGCCGATCCGTATATCCCCAGCAGAAATTATCCAAGATAGCAATGCGATCTGGATTCGCACCTACAGCAACACTATTACGAATTGCTTCATCAATACCACTTGCCGCCATATGGTAGGTATCATAATCACCGTACCGCGGATTCATGCCACAAGAGATAGTTAATGCCCGCCACGAATCCAAGACCGGTCGCACAACAGCTGCATCGCCTGGGCCATCATTCGCTACTCCGACCAACGGTTTAATCACACTTCCGGCTTGTACTTCGTGATCATATTGACGGATTACCCATTCTTTACTTGCCACATTAAGGCTACCCAAAATACTCAATAAATCGTCGCCAGCACTTGCCGACGTATCCGTGAAATTAATATCAGTAACTGCTGGTGGCTCATAGAACGCATCTCGCACAACCGGCGGTCGACCGTTATGCAGAAAATCCATTGTCAAATCACCAACCACGTGATCTGCATATTTCAGAACTAGTCGTCCAGTATCTTGGAATTTTCCAATAATATTCGCCGACACGCCTTCGGATTCACACAAGTCATGGAACTCTTGCCAGTTTTCATTGGGCACGCTAAAGACCATACGTTCTTGGGCTTCGGAAATCCAAATTTCGGTGTAGTTCAATCCATCGTATTTCAGTGGGCACTGATCCAGATACACTTCCACACCAATCTCTTCACCCATCTCACCAACGGCACTGGCAAATCCTCCAGCTCCGCAATCCGTTACACAGGTATACAGTCCACGATCGCGTGCTTCAATTAACACATCGAGGACCATCTTCTCGGTAATCGCGTTTCCAATTTGGACCGCGCCTCCGGACAAAGATTCACTATCGCTTGTTAACTCAGCCGAACTAAATGTAGCGCCATGGATTCCATCTCGCCCAGTATGTCCACCGATAGCCACGACCCATTCACCAGCATGTGCTTCCTTGAATGACATTTCACATGGAATAATCCCCACGTTACCTGCATATACCAATGGATTCCCTAAATAACGATCATCGAAGTACAACGCTCCGTTAACCGTTGGAATTCCCATGCGATTACCATAATCACGAACGCCAGCGACAACTCCCTTCATCACCCGCCGTGGATGTAAAACGCCAGGCGGCAAGTCGTCTAAAGCAATATCCGGGTGTGCGAAACAAAAGACGTTCGTGTTACAGATCGGTTTAGCGCCTAATCCAGTACCCATGGGGTCACGAATCACTCCGCCAATTCCTGTGTTTGCACCGCCGTAAGGTTCAAGTGCCGAAGGATGGTTATGAGTTTCTACTTTAAAGACAACATTGAACTCATCATTGAACGTCACAATGCCTGCATTATCTTTGAACACACTAACGCACCAATCGTCAGCGCCTAGATCTTCGCGAATCTGCACGGTTGCTCCAAAGATCGTTTCTTTTAGCATATTGTCGAATTGACGAGCGCCATTCTCATCCCGGTATGCGATCCGTCCAGCCAATGTCTTATGACTACAGTGCTCACTCCAGGTCTGCGCAACGGACTCCAATTCAATATCCGTCGGGTCACGTTCTAAATCCTTAAAATGCTGTTGTATCGTCTGCATCTCCACCAACGTGAGATATAACTGGCCCGTCGAACTTAGGCTTTCGAGTTCATCGTCAGTCAATTCACGAATGGCGACCGTTTTCAATTCGAATTCATACGCGACACCGTGTTCTAACCGATCTAAATCCAGACTGCCGTAAATCACTTGTTCAATGGAATCGTTTGCCAAAATTTTATCGCTAATAACCTGTACGGTTTCGGAGTCAACGTCTGCCAACCAGTACTTACTAAAAGTCCGCACCTGTGTTGCCTGCACGCCACTATCTTGAATGCCCTTAAGCGCCGTCATTGCGACGGGGTCCATGACACCCGGCTTCGGCAGAACGTGCACCAAGCTACTTTCACCAATTGGCGAATCATTCAGCGCGGCGTCACCGACTCGCGCGACCACTGTTTTCTCCACAACATGATCTGCTAAGAGCTTTGCTGCCAGTTGTTGCACTTCCGCTTCACTCAAATCTCCCTCGAGTAAATAACCATGAGCAGCAACCACTCGCACCTGAGCGTCTAGTCCCAGATCGGCAACATCACTTACTATTTCCGCACTACGGCGGTCCACTTGCCCTGTCGCAGGGTAAATATCAACTTCCCAAAGAACCACGTGCTTGTTTTCCTCGTTTAAGGTAACGACTAAGTTTCCGATAATCGCCTTGCTCCAATGCGCAGCGAACTTGTTCAAGATTGTCCATGAATTGCTCCAAACTTTGAAGCACTTCAACGGAATTATCTCGCATGATTTGCACCCATAATTCTGCATCGGCACCAGCGATGCGAGTTGTATCTGCAAAACCGGTAGCCGCTAATTTTAGCTGACCAGCGGTAGGAGTTGCCGCTAAAACTGCTGCTACAGCATGCGGCATATGGCTAATCATGGCTACACTGCGGTCATGTTCCTTGGTGCTCATCGAAACAACAGTTGCGCCAAGATCTTTCCAGAACTTGACGACCTGTTTTTTGGCTTCCACATTTGTTTTTCGCTCCGGCGTTATCACGACAGTGCGATTGACGAACAAGTCACTCGCGGCGTGCTGCACTCCGGGTTTTTCATTGCCGGCTAGTGGATGACTGCCAACAAAATGCACATCTCCGGTATTACCAGTCAAAGCTGCAACAATTGTGCCCTTGGTGCTTCCGACATCTGTGATCACGGCGGCGGACGGTGCATATTGTGATATCTTTTCGGACTGGTCGACAATACAATCCACGGGAGTGCAAACAACGATTAGGTCAGCCTGGGACACGCCTCTTTCAATATTAGTAGTGGATTCTGTGATTGCACCTAACTGAAGTGCTTTGCGTAAACGAGATCGATTACGACCGATTCCAATGATACGTCCCTTAAACCCTCGCTCGCGCAGGGCTAGACCGATAGATCCACCTATCAAACCGACACCAAGAATTGCCACCACCGCAGGGGGCTTCATCGCGAAATCCTTTCCTTCGAGACTCCTAACAGCCCACAGAATACCACATTTAAAATATGTCCACCACCTACCGACGACAAACAACTAAATGAAAACACCAAACAGTTCATTTCACTGGCATTGCGCGCAACAGCCTCTGTTTCGCTTGTAAAAGCTAACCAGGCAAGCACCCACAAATTACATGCGTGTGATACAATTCACTAGCACGCTGCACATCCCCGTACCGCAGCTATAATCCCACTTAAGAATTCCCTTATGCCAACTGTCTCGTCCAAACGACTCGCTGCTTTTAGCCACCAAATGGGGACTTGTCTCAACGCGGGTCTCGACGTCAGGAGATCATTTGCGCAATGCCAAAATCTACTCGGCAAGGGGCATACAGCCGATTGTCTTAAAATTGAAGATATGCTTCAAAACGGCGACATGTTACATCAAGCATTTAATGCTGCAACTTCTACTTTTCCGCCACTGATGATCATGATGGTGGAAGTCGGTGAGATTTCAGGGAAGACCGAAACCGCCTTCAAGGGACTCGCTGATAATTATCAACACCGAGTGTCGCTGATCCGAACATTTATTAAGGGAATCAGTTGGCCAATTTTACAATTTGTAATGGCCACTGGGATCTTTGGCATTGTACTACTTGTATTTACAATTTTCCTCGGCAATGGTGAGGCAGCGGATCTGATCCCTGCTTGGGTCGGTGACATCAACACCTTTTATACTTATTGCACAGTAGTCACGTTGGGCTATACATTTGTCGTTGGCACCGTGTTTGCAATTTATATGCAATGGCTCAACGTTGGCATTTTTCTGGGTGTCGTCATGAAGATACCTGGTCTGAAAAAACCATTCTTGAACCTTGCCATGTCGCGACTTTGTTGGACCTTTGGCCTAGTGCACAATGCCGGAGTCGACGCGCAGCTAACTGCCGCGATGGCAATTCGTTCCACTGGAAACCCGATATTCATCCGCGAGTTATCAGGTATCCTCGAATCGTTACGAGACAACAACGAATTCTATACCGCTTTTTCCAAAGCCAACAATTTCCCAACCGGATTTTTAGCAGCCCTGATGACGGCTGAACAAACCGGAACGATCACAGAATCGCTGTTGCGTGAAGCTGCGCTGTACCGCGAAATCACGGAAACTCAATTCACATGGTTGACACGCATTACCGGAGGAATCATTTACGG
>CAWVZW010000042.1:0-31547 GCA_963934735.1 uncultured Planctomycetaceae bacterium | reverse complement strand
AGGGGCTGAAAACGAGGACTCCATCGTCAGGGTCGATAAATGCTTCGCAAAATAAAGTCTCAAATATCTTAGCTCCTGGGCCGGCGGTCACGTTTTCAGCGAGTACGTCTAACCCATATTCGTCGTTTACGTATTCGGCAACGGCTGCGCGGAAATCAGGCATGCCGATCGACGGGCCATAATGACACTGGTCGTCCTTAATTGCTTGAATCCCCGCAGCTACACCCTGAGCTGTGGAGGGAAATGGGCTGTCTCCAATTTCCAATTCGACGACCGTTTTGCCTTGAGATTTCAGTTGTTTAGCGATTGCTAATACATCAAATGCTGTTTCGGAGGTTACGCCACTGGCGAAACTGCTAAAAGAGGGATTTTCTGGGGATGTCATGGTATGTCGGTGTCCGCTGGGTGGGTTTGTTATTTGGGAGTAATATTTGTAAGTCGATGGTGCGATTATAGCAAACAGGGCTGCGTATGAATACAAATGAACATAAATCAACGCCACCCTGGCGCCTGTTTGCCTTTTTGAAATTTGTATGTTCGTCGAAGTCTGAAAAATGCTATAATACGACCGTAGCGAATGATATTCGACGGGACTTACCGCACGAAAGGGAATTGGCGTGTTACAGCTATTGTCAGGGCATAAACATGGACGGCGCGAACTGTTGTCTATCGGTACGCTTGGCCTGTGTGGGTTAGCACTGCCGGATTTATTGCGCGCCCAATCTGCTAACGATGGAGTCTTGAAGAACAAGTCAGTAGTTTTTTTGAATTTTCAAGGTGGTCCGACTCAATTCGAGTTGTTTGACCCGAAGCCGAGTGCTCCAGCGGAGATTCGCAGTATATTTGGGGCAACGCCCACGACAATTCCAGGGGTGCAATTTGGCAGCCAATTGCCTTTACTTGCCAAACACGCACATCGCATGGCAGTCGTCCGATCCTATCGCCATGGAATTAGTTCGCATGGTCCGGCGGCCTATCATGTCATGGCCGGCGGTAATCCCAGTGGTGCTATGATGGGAGCCTTGTACGCGCGGGCGGCGGGTTTATCGAATCCAGAGACCGGTATGCCGCGTAATGCATTAGTCACAGCGGCGGGCGTCGGGGAAAATTTCAAAGGCCTCTACGCGTCGGTTGATCGAGTTTCACAAGTGGGGACGTTAAGTGCCGCTTACAAGCCGTTTAATTTAGGTGGCGGTAGCACTTTGATTGAAAATATGAAATTGCAATTGGCGCCGGAGCGGCTCGGTGATCGTAAGGGATTACTTGGCTCGCTCGACAAGTTGAAACGCCAGGTTGACACGGCGAGAGAGTTACAAGGTCAGGATCGATTTCAAGAGCAAGCCTTCAACGTGTTAACTCGTGGCGTATCGAAGGCCTTTGATTTAAGCCGAGAAGACCCTGCGGTATTAGCGGCCTACGACACAGAGGAAATGGCACCAACTCCGGGAGCAAAAGCACGTAATTCGTACGCTGCTCAATTTTCGCCGATTGCCCTTGGCCGTCAATTATTGATGGCTCGGCGATTGATTCAATCCGGTTGTGGATTTGTCACTGTAACCTGCGGTGGTTGGGATATGCACGGTGGCGGTAAGGAATTCACGATGCGAGATGGGCTCAATACGTTGACGCCAGCGGTCGATAAGGCGGTCTCCGCATTTATCGAGGACATCAACCAACGTGGTATGGCAGATGATGTATTGTTGGTCATGACTGGTGAGTTCGGCAGGACACCGCGAATTAATAAAAATGGTGGTCGAGACCATTGGGGTAATTTGTGCCCGCTAGTATTTGTCGGTGGCGGATTGAAGATGGGACAAGTCATTGGGCAATCGGATCCCCATGGCGGTGAACCGATTTCAGATCGAGTTTCTAGCCAACAGGTGTTAGCAACCATTATGAATACGTTGTTTGACACGGGTAAGTTACGGTTACAACAGGGTATCCCGCGGGAAGTTGCAACAACTATGACGGGTGGCGATCCCATTCCCCAATTGTTTAGCTGATGAAAGCCGACTGGGAGGTTTGATATGTGGTTGCGTTTGTTTTCTTCTATTACTTGTTGGCTGTTGGTGTTGGGTTTAAGTAGCTCTTCACTGACCGTCTACGGACAAGCGGACGTTGCCGAGCAACCTCCCGTGACACCTGCGATCACGCTGCGTGTTGGTGTTGTCGCCTATGAAGATTTTCAAGTTGAGCACGCTAAATTTCAGCAATGGTTGCACGAAGTCTCCGCTGCATCGAATCCACCCATCCGGTTTCAACTGACCACGGGTTCCTATAGTGAAATTGCACATTGGATGGAGCAGGGAAGCCTCGATGCTGCGTTAATTACCGGCGGTGGGTTTGCGGCGTTAGGAGCACTGGATCAAGATGCAGACGCGTTTGACTACATTGCGACATTGGATAGTCTTCCCGCGGCAGGTCCTTGGGCATCAGAGAAACGGAAGATTGCAGGGTTCCACGGATTTTATCATTCCGTGTGCGTTACGAATGTCGATTCAACGATTTCCTCCATAGCAGATGTGGCTGAATTGGCTCAACAGGGAAAATTACGAGTGTTATTAGTGGATCGACGTAGTGCGTCTGGGCACATTATCCCCCGCCTCGCTTTGAAGGAGATTGGAGTTGAAATCCGCGAGTCCGACGTGCGGTACTTAGGTTCACATACCCAAGTCTTACAACAACTTGCTCAGCAAAATGGCGCGGATGGTAACACAACGATTGGATTTGTCTGGGATGACGCCGGTGTTAAAGTGCCACAGTTGTTGAGTGAATTACGAAAAGTGGAATTTCCCGAATTGGCACAGCGACCAATTGCACATGATGCGTTGGTAATGCGTCAGGACTACCCGCACTTCGATGACTTGTCAGTAATTATTCAGCGGCAAATAGCCAGCAGTGTTGATTCGCCGTTTCAGCGACTTGAGTCGGGTAAACAACCCTATGTTGCATTAGGAGAAAACGCCAAAGAGGTTGGAATTGGGGTACCTCAATTGTTGCGCAAAGATATGCGAGGTGTGGGCAATATGCTTGTCCATGCATATCGACAACGAAGTGCTACCACTCCATTTCGATTAGCTTTAGTGCTTTCCGGTGGCGGGGCAAAATGTGCTTATCAAGTGGGCGCTGTATCAGAAATCGAGGATGCGATCGTCGAGCTTAACGCTCTTAATCAGACGGATATTTCAATCGACTTAGTTGTCGGCACCTCCGGTGGCGCAATAAACGCCGTTCCAGTTTCGATGGAAATGTCAGCTAATCAAGCAGGGCAACAAAAATGGCAGGATGTTTGGTTGGCATTAGATCAACGTGAAATTGTATTGCCGGCGGGCGCCGTTCGGATCAATATCGGAATTTGGATTGCCCTGTTGCAAGTTGCTGGCTTGATTGTCTTGCTGCGAGTACTTGTGCGGGATCCCGATCGACGTAGCCTGCGTTTAGCTCAGTGGATGAGTACGTTGGGAGGCATTGAATTAGCATTGGTATTGATCCCGTTCACACCGTGGTCGCTACTCGGGCACAATCACCTGTTGCACCACCTTTGGTTGTGGTTATCCTTGGGTGCGCAACACACCGCTATCACCTTATTGCTGCTTGGCGGTATCAGCTTTGTCTGGGATCTGCGGTTCAAACGACGCAATAAACGTGTTCAAAAAGTAAGACGCTTACGGACGGGGTTATTACTTACGGTGGGTATTTTGGGGTTACCGCTGGTGCAAATTGGAGTCATGTTTTTAGGGCATACGACATTGTCTTCAGGCGAAGGTATGACCCACGAAATATACAAGGGGTTTTCCGGATTGGTTGGCGACGTATCAGCTAATACGGTTACTGTCGAAAATTCGGATGCGAAGTTAGAGCAATTGAGCAAGAAACTGATTGACCAAGGGTTTTTTAAACGGGATTTGGTACTTACGGCAACCGCCATCTCAAAAAACAGAAATTCGTTGCCTTCGGATCTATATTTCTATTTTGCAGCGAACGAAGATCATGAGGCACCTCGGTTTGGGGAACGCGGTGTTGATATGCAACGACATCCCGAGCAGTTACTCAAAATTGTACTTGGCTCGAGCACTATATACCCGGTGTTTCCTGCACACGAGTTGCACGACGTACCGCAACAAGGGGATCGCCTTGAGTTAGTTGATGGTGGGTTCGCTCATAATGCCCCGCTCGAAGCGGCGGTTTTGTGGGGGGCGACACATGTTGTTTTGATTGACGCAGCGCCTGCTCAATTGCGAGATGGCACGAATTTAGCAGATAGCATGTTGCGTGGTTTTGGTCATCTGTTTCAACAGTCGCAACTTTCCGACCAACGCAGTAAAGACGCGGTGATGGTGTTTACTTTGGAATCTCGTTTTCAGCCGAAATTGTGCGTGCTGGATTTTGCCAATGTGCTGGTCCGACAGGGGATCTATCATGGTCGGCAGGATGTGATCCAGAAACTGCGTCATCAGGATAACTTCTCGCCGGAACAATTGCTCCCACCATTTATCGTGACCTATGGGCAACCACGATTTGAAGACATTGTTGCTCCGGTTAAGTCGGCTTTGCTAGGCCCGTGATGTATTTATTTGCGTTCGATCATCATGACAGAGGTGTCGTCATGACGTCCAGCCCCTGCGGTGACTTCCGTGGACTTGAAGAATAAGTGATCCATCGCTTCGTCCAACGGCATGTTGATGGATTCCTTGAGTGCATCGATAATTCCAGTAATACCAAACTGATCTAACAAAGCATCGCCCTCCGGCGGAAATGCTTCATCGAGCCCGTCAGTATAAAGTAGCACTCGGCTATGGGGTGGAATATGTGCTGAAATACATTCGTAACTCCAGTCTTGCATTACAGCCAAGGGCAATCCTATTTGGTCTTCCTCGCCGAGAATGGTAATCTCATTGGTGTCCATGTTTTGTAATAATGGAAGCGGGTGTCCGGCACAGGTCCATTGCAATTGATGTGTTGAAGTGTCAAGAATGGAATAGAGAAGCGTGATGAATCCGCCTTCGTCTTGAACAATGTCGTTGAGGCAGAGTCGTTCGTTCACCTCGCTGACAAATTCAGCCGTATCCACAAAACGGTTTTCGCGAATCATACGAATTAATGTGTGCATCGTCATGATGGACATGCAAGCCTTAACACCGTGACCAGATGCGTCGCCGACAAGCATTACAAGTTGGGTGTCGTTCAGTGCAAAGGAGTCATAGTAATCGCCGCCGGCCATTACAACCATATTTCGACCATCGACCCGTATTTCCGAAGGTTCGTAACGACCAACCACACTGTAGTCACGTAGTTTGGGAAGGTCTTTTGGAACGACGGATTCTTGGAGCTTCCTCACAGAATTTACTTCTTCGCTTAGCCGTTCTGCAACAACCTGATCTCGTAACGCGCGGACATTCTTTTCGGCTGACTCCAGAATGGAGAGTAACAACATGATAAAGTTTTCGTCGTCGTCACGGATGATGTGCGAGTGCAGGCCATTGCTGATGAATTCAATGAGCCTCGTAAATTCGTGGCTACGAATGACACCCACGATCGGAGTTGAAGGACGTGCTTCCTGGGTCGCCTTAAAGACAGCAGTTGCTTCGTCGGGATTCGGAAAATCTAAGGACAAAAGAACGACATCCCATTCGGCTTTGTCGAGCGTGTCAATGTAAACGGCAGCATGACGACAAATCACAGCTTCGTGTGTACCGACATTGAGCATCAATTCGATGGTCTCAATTTCCGCCGAGGGTTCCCAACCAACTAGAATTTTCATTTAATCTTTGCTCTCAATTGTTGCACGGATTGAACTCGTTATCGGGTCGAGACACTCTGTGCAGTTTACCAGTAACAGTGTTATTTGCTCAATGATGGTTGCGGTGATTTGTCGTTATAATGTTTGACTGGAGCTACAGAAAAAGGGAAGCATTCCGGAGAATACTTCCCTTTCTGTTTTGTCGAGCAGACAACGTCAAAAAACGTTCCCCACTCAAAGCTAACGTAAAATCAGCTTATTTCTTCTTTGGTGGTTTGACTTTAGCAAAAGATTTCTTGAAAGTCGCTTCGTTGAAAACAGTTGCTACCTTGTCTTCAATCTTAGAAAGCTTGCCTTGGCAACCGCCACAGCATACAGCAACTTTGACGCCTGCTACATCGCAGTTCTTGTCTGGGTTGACTGGCTTGCCAGCAAGTGGGCAAGCTGTTTGCTTGAACTGTCCGGTGTGGACTAGTTGATGGTTTGCTTTAGCAGCAAACTTGGACGTGCTCTTGGCGAATGCATTAGGGCATCCAGCACAGCAGAAATATACTTTTCCGCCTTTGTAATCAACGGCTTTGTCAGCAAGGACTTTTTTACCGCTTACAGGACACTTGACTCCGTCAAGCTTGGGGCCGGCATTTACATTGACGGCAACGGCTGTGATTAACACAGCACAAAACATAGCTAGAAAACGTTTCATAATGAAACTCCTTTGAAAAATGTTGAGGTGCGACCTCAATCTACACATGTGTATGAAAGACTTCTTCCCGAATTGTATCGGAGGGTCCGTCCTACTTTTAATTCAAACCACTGAGGTTTGTTCGTATCCATTCTATTGCAGTTACCAGCAACAGGATAGAAGTATATATTGTGGCACACAATAATTGCTGTGTCGAGTTTTTACGGGATAATATTAGGCTACTAGCCGTAATTTTGACCTAATAACGACAGTTTTACAGTTGCTTAACCCTCTAATGGTGGGGGAACTGAGATTTGTACCCGCATCACGACATTATAATGGTGCGGTAGGATCAAAGAATATTAGGCCGCTGTTGATTTCCATTGGTGGCAGAACTCATTGATTCTGTGATATAAATCAGGTTAAGAAATCGTTTATTGTTTATCAGGTAAGAGCACGGATGATGTTATCGAAGGAACATTCTATGAAGACAGCTAGCAGGTTATTTGGTTTAACAATCCTAAGCGTAGGAATTTGCTTAAGTTCGTTTTCATTTGCCGCGGTTCCCGGGACGGACGGCTTTGGGTTGATAGATCCGGTGGATGATCGCGCTATCAAGGATATAATTTCTAGCAAATCCGATGTACTGCTAGCGGATGACAAAGTCGTTCATATCAAGGATTTTGGCGACCAACTCAATCGGAAACAAACCGAATTAAAATTGCCGCGACTCAAGACTTCTGAGTTGACGACTCGAGAATTTTACCAGACGGTAACGCCGTCTGTATTGATTCTTTCCAAGATATACAAGTGCGGTCGTTGCGAACGTTGGCATGATCGAAGCGCTGGGGCATTTGTGCTAACCGCGGACGGTGCCATTGTGACGAACTATCATGTTGTAGAAGGACCTCGTGATGACGAGCGAGCTATGGTGGCGACTACGTCCACCGGAGAAGTTTATCCGGTTAAGGAGTTATTGGCAGCAAGCCAAACTAACGACGTCGCTATTTTACAATTAGAATTGCCGCGCGGTGTGCAATTGCAGCCCGCAAAGATCGCTCCCCGCAGTTGGCCCGGTGAGGACGCGATTGTGATTAGCCATCCGGTGGGACGGTTTTACACGCTCACCAAAGGCACGGTTTCTCGAAATGCGAAATTGCAATCGAAAGACGGGACCAGTAATCGTCTATTTATTACCGCGGATTATGCCAAGGGTTCTAGTGGGTCACCAGTGTTCAATAGTTTCGGTGAAGTGATCGGGCTTGTTTCCAGTACCGAGTCGATTTACTACACGCAAACCAAGGATGTGCAGAAAAACCTGCAGATGGTGTTCCATAATTGTGCGCAGGGGCAAGCTGTACTGTCTTTGATAAAAAAGTAAAGCGATCCCTGAATGGCAGCCTGAGTTTAAACAGCGGACCGCAGTCGATATCTCCTAGCCAAGGCCAGTTTTCCGCGACTCTCTGTCGTCAACCATCTTGCTGGCAAAAATATGCTAAGATGACAACCTTGATAAATTAAAACCTAACTATCCATACCTCGGCTGGAGTAGAACAAAGGGAAATCATGTTGTTGAAAAAGATTGGCCTCATTTTTGCGATCACGTTTGCTTGCACTTCCGCGTTACGGGCCGAGGGCCCGCGTTGGCTCAAAGGCAATATCCACACACATTCATTCTGGAGCGACGGCAACCAATTTCCAGAAATGATCGCACAGTGGTACGTAGATCGGGATTATCAATTTCTAGCATTGTCAGATCATAATATCCTCAGCAAAGGTGAAAAATGGATGCCCTATGCGACACTATCAAAACGCGGCGGTGAGGACATCGTCGCCAAATATATCGCTGCATTTGGCAAAGATTGGGTTACGACTCGAGGTACCGCTGGGACGGCTGACTATGCCATACGACTGAAAACGCTCGAAGAGTTCCGTGGCAAAGTGGAATCACCTGACAAGTTTTTGATGATTCAATCTGAAGAGATATCGGATCGTTCTCAGGGTGGTCCAGTGCATATGAACGCCACCAATATTCAAGAGTTAATTCCCCCAGTTGGAGGAACAACAGTGCGCGAAGCAATGTCCAATAATTTGCGGGCCGTTGCCGAGCAGGCAAAACGTACAGGTAAGCCGATCGTGTTGCACTTAAATCATCCTAATTTTGGATATGCCGTTACTGCGGAGGATATCGCATCCGTCGTGATGGAACGTTACGTTGAGGTCTACAATGGTCACCCTGGTGTGAATGTCGGCGGAGATGATGAACACGCCAGCATGGAAGAAATCTGGGATATAGCCAATACAATTCGCTTGGTGCAACTAGACGCTGCACCGTTGTTCGGCGTGGGTACGGATGATTCTCATCATTACCACGGTCGAGGCTCAAGTCGACCGGGAAGGTCGTGGATTATGGTTCGCTGCGACGATCTAGATGCCGATGCCGTGACGATGAAGATTCAAGAGGGCGATTTTTATTCATCTAGTGGCGTCACATTGCGCGACGTTCAATATGACGCGAAGAAGAAAACCCTAGCAGTTACCATCAAGCCAGAATCGGGTGTTACCTATAAAACACAGTTTATTGGTACGTTGAAATCGGCTGACCTCTCTGCAAAACCGCGTCTGGACAAAAATGGAAAACCTCGTCGTACGACTCATATCTACTCTAAGGATATTGGTAAAGTGCTCGGCGAGACCGAAGGAGTTGATGCAAAATATCAATTCACTGGTGATGAGTTGTATGTGCGTGCGGTCGTAACGTCATCCAAAACACACACGGATCCGACGCTACCTAACCAAACAGAACAAGCTTGGACCCAGCCTGTCGGATGGAGAAAATAGCAGAAAAAAAGGGGGCCCTTAGTGCGAGCCAAACTAGTAACAACGCTTTTGATATGCGTATTAATAAGTAGTACGGCAGTTTCTGCGCAGACGATCGAGCAACAACTTCAACAGATGCTGACGTCTGACTTGGTGGATCACATCAACTCCGAAGGAGACCCGCAACGCGGGGCGATCGTGTTTTACCAATCATTCCTGTCTTGTTCGAAGTGTCATGATGAATCTCAAGGTAAACGTTCCTTGGGCCCAACGCTGACTCGTTATGACAAGAAACCGACTGATGAGCTCTTAATCGAAGCGTTGTTGGCGCCCTCGAAATCCATTCGTTCTGGGTATGACACCGTCGTGGTATTGTTCAACGACGGGACGCAAGTGACAGGAGTGGTGGAGTCCGAATCCAAGTCTGACCTCGTTCTTAAAGATGTAAGTCGACCCGGCGGTACGCTGACGTTTCCGCTTGCCGATATCGACGAAATGCACGTTGCGAAAACATCGATCATGCCCCAAGGGCAGGTTAATCAGCTTGCCAGTAAACAACAGTTTTATGACTTGATGAAATATTTGTTTATCATTCGCGATGACGGCCCGTTAGCTGCCTTGCGCTTAAAGCCGCCGCCGTCGTTAGTCGCAGCGCGAAAATTGCCCGAGTATGAATCTAAAATCGATCATGCTGGGATAATCAGTTCGTTAGATGACGCTAGCTTTAGTCGAGGGGCAGCAATTTATAATCGGCTATGTGTCAATTGTCACGGTGATCTTCAGCGAGTTGGTTCACTGCCCACTTCACGTCGCTTCATCAAAGATGCGATGAAAAATGGCGCGGACCCGTTTGCGATGTACCAGACATTGACACGCGGATTCGGTTTAATGGCACCACAGTCGTGGATGGTCCCTCAACAAAAATATGATGTCATTCATTACATGCGGGAGACGTTCTTTCGCGAACGCAATGAGAGTCAATACACGCCGATAACCGCACAATATCTAACCTCGCTGCCCACCGGCGACACCCGTGGACCTAAACCATCGAATATTAATAAGTGGCAACAGATGAATTACGGTCATCAGTTAACGGCGACCTATGAAATCGGAAACGATGCCTCGAACTTCACTTACAAAGGGATCGCGCAGCGGTTAGATGCAGGGCAAGGTGGAATCACCAACGGTGATGCGTTTATGGTATTTGACCATGACACCATGCGGATATCCGCCGCGTGGCGGGGCAAGGGGTTTATCGACTTCAACGGGATTAATTTTAACGGCAGACACAACGCTCATCCGCGGGTGGTGGGTGAATTGGCGTTCGAAAACAAGAATGGTCCTGGTTGGGCAAATCCTGAGAATGGTTCATGGGACGACCCACGTATCGTTGGCCGTGACGGGCGACGTTATGGGCCGCTGCCGAGGTCATGGGCACAATACAAGGGGCTGTATCATCACGATAACCAAACAATAATTAGCTATACGGTGGGTGACGTGTCGGTACTTGAAACCGCATCGAGGGATGAATCTGAGGATGGTATAGTTTTTAAGCGAACACTAAATATTGGATCGCGCAATCGACCACTCGAAATTGCGGTGGCTTCCGTGGGCCCCGATGAAATTGTCGAGAAACTACAACTTGCTAACCCCGTTCAGTCGATTCGGTTTGGACCACTAGTTGTCGGGGTGGAGTCGGATGTCAACGGTTGGAAGTGGCGGCAAGGCGAAAATGGACAATTGCGTTTGACGATTCCTGTCGGCAAAAAAACACAGTTTACATTGTGGGTACGGCGTATTGGTAAAGGCCAATCCGCCCAACAGTTACTCAACTACACACCTACGCAAGTGCCAGAATTGTCAACGCTGCTTCACGGCAGCACGGCTCGCTGGCCTCAAAAGATTACAACGCAAACTAAGATTGGATCACAGCAGGGTGCCTTTCAGACTGACGTGTTGCAGCATCCTGTGGATAATCCGTGGTACGCACAGGTGCGTATGACAGGGTTTGATTTCTTTGCTGATTCTAACCGGATGGCAGTTAGTACGTGGGATGGTGACGTGTGGTTGGTTGAAGGAGTGGCTGATCCGCTGGGACAGAAACTGATTTGGCAACGCATCGCCACAGGGTTGTTTCAACCGCTCGGAGTTAAGATCGTCGACGACAAGATATATATTGGTTGTCGTGATCAGATTTGTGTTTTGCATGATCTCAACGGCGACGGTGAAACAGATTGGTATGAATGCTTCAATAATGACCATCAAGTGACCGAACATTTCCACGAATTTGCGATGGGATTACAACGCGACAAATCTGGGAATTTCTATTATGCAAAATCTGCGAGGCATGCGCTCAAAGCGATCGTGCCGCATCACGGGACGCTACTACGAGTCAGTCCTGATGGGCAGAAAACGGATATCATCGCTAAAGGATTTCGCGCCGCCAATGGCGTTTGTCTTAACGAAGATGGTTCGTTTATAGTGACGGATCAAGAAGGTCATTGGAATCCAAAGAATCGCATCAACTGGGTACGCGAAGGTGGGTTTTACGGAAATATGTTTGGCTATCACGATGTTACCGATAGCGCCGATACTGCGATGGAACAGCCTTTGGTCTGGATAACAAACGCATTTGATCGATCACCTGGTGAACTCTTGTGGGTGGATTCCAAGAAATGGGGACCACTTAATGGACAGTTGCTGAACCTGTCGTATGGATATGGCAAGGTATATGTCGTGCCACATGAAACGATAAATGGCCAAGTCCAGGGTGGAATGTGTGAATTACCGATTGCACAATTTCCGACAGGAGTCATGCGAGGTCGTTTTCATCCGGACAATGAACAGCTTTACGCTTGTGGAATGTTTGCGTGGGCGGGTAGTCAAACGCAATCAGGCGGATTCTATCGTTTGCGTTACACTGGGAAAAATGTGCACTTGCCCGTCAAGGTTGAGGCGACGACCCGTGGGATGAAATTGACGTTTACCGATCCGGTTGAACCTGGTGTCGCGAAGAATGTTGCTAATTACCAAGTTAAACAATGGGCACTGAAGCGAACTGCAAATTATGGTTCGAAACATTACGACGAGCAGATGCTTAAAGTTTCCGGCGTGAGTCTGTCTGATGATGGACATTCTGTCCTGATTGAAATGCCAGCCATCAAGCCGACGTGGTGCATGGAAATAAAATATCAATTACAAGGTGTGACGGGACACACTTTCCAAGGGACCATTCACAACACAATTCACGCCTTACGTGAATGAAATTTAATCGTAGCTGGATTCTTACCTAATCATAATGCTTGAGCGAAAATCAATGAATAAAATCATATTGTCGTTAATGTTACCACTTCTGATGTGCTGCTCGACTGTGTTAGCCGATGATTGGCCGCATTGGTTAGGATCAAGTCGTGACGGAGTCTGGCACGAAACAGGGATTGTTACGAAAATCACCGCCGACGGTTTGCCAGTGAAATGGCGAGTACCCATTGCCGGTGGGTATTCGGGGCCCGCAGTGGCAAACGGTAAAGTGTTTATAACCGATTACCAGCGTCTCACCGGTGATCCTACCAATGGACCCAGTCTCCGAACCAAGATCACCGGAACTGAGCGATTGCATTGTTTGGAGGAAACGACCGGAAAAATATTGTGGACACACAAATACTCCTGCTCGTATTACGTTTCATATCCGTCAGGTCCGCGTGCTACACCTGCTGTGAGTGAAGGGCGAGTTTATTCGCTGGGGACCGAGGGTAATCTTGTTTGCTTAGACGTGCAATCTGGGAAGGTCTTTTGGCAAAAAGAACTAAAAAAAGAATATGAAATCAAAACACCTATTTGGGGTTTCTGCTCTCATCCACTTATTATCGGTGATCTGTTGTATTTGATGGTCGGCGGTGAAGGTACCACAATCGTCGCATTTGATAAGAATACTGGAAAGCAGATATGGGGTGCGTTGAACAGCGATGAAGCTGGATATTGTCAGCCGATATTGATTACGGCTGGAGGCGTACAGCAACTTGTTGTGTGGACTCCAACTGCCATCCACGGTATGCATCCCAAAACGGGTGAGCTGTATTGGCAAGTCGATTTGCAACCAGCTTACGGGATGTCGGTGGTGTCGCCCCGTCATTACGGCGATTTTCTGTTCGCCAGTGGTATTGGAAACGTGGGGATTTGCTTGAAATTAGATCGCGACAAACCTGCCGTGACCGAAGTTTGGCGGGGTACGTCAACCACGGGAGTCTATTGCAGCAATAGTACGCCTATTATCGACAACGGCATAATTTATGGTGTTGGATGTCGCAAGGGCGAACTGCGAGCGGTAGAGTTGGAAACTGGGAAACGGTTATGGGATTCATTTAAACCAACGACCGGTTCGCGACCACAAAACCACGGAACGGCTTTTTTGACTAGACAAGCGGATCAATATTTGTTGTTCAACGAATTAGGTGAGTTAGTCTTGGCGGACTTAACCCCTAGTGGGTACCAGGAAAAAGGGCGTGTCAAATTGCTTGAGCCCACCGGAGAAGCATTCGGACGTAAGGTCGTATGGGCAGCGCCGGCGTTTGCCAATCGATGTTTATTTGTCCGAAATGACAAAGAGATTATTTGTGTGGATCTATCCGGCAAATAAAAAGAGGCCATGATAGGGTCCAGATCGTTGTGTTGGGGGAAAGTAAAAAATGATGAAGCGTAAGAGATTTGTCTCCGGGGTTTCATTTGCTGTTGCGGTATTTTGTAGCGGTGTGCTCGCTGAGCAGGCCCACGCCGTCAAGCCACCCAGCGAAGGCCGTCAGGTGGACTTGTTGCAACGCAACGTACCTGCGGAAGACGCAAATGCAGATCTCGAGATGTTGCAAAAAATCATGGTGGAAATGCATCCTGGGCTCGATATTTATACGTCTCAACAAGAATTCGCTGCGTTGGTCGAACAATCTCGTGTTCAGGCCGGCGATACTATCAAGCTGCGTGAATTTTTTATGAGATGTGCGCGGGTTACAGATCTTGTACGTTGTGGGCATACCTATGCCAGCGTCCCGCTTGCCTGCCAAATGAAATTGCAATACGCAACTAAAATGTTTCCTGTACCCCTGATGTTTATTGATCAAAAAGCGTATGTGAACCATCATCAATCCAAAATTCCCTGCGGTGCAGAAGTGTTGTCCATTAATAACGTCGCAGTGGATGAGATCGTGCAAGTTTTGATGCCCTTGGTTACCGGTGACGGCTACGTCAATACGTTTAGGTATAGGTTTTTAGGGGAGATGTTTTCCATTTCCTATGCCACGGCGTATGGAGAGTCAAAACAATTTCAGATCCAATATCGGACATTAAAAGGGGAAACAAACACGATCAGAGTAGCCGGAGTGTCGTCACATCGTTTGGGACAGTTGATGGAATCGGTGGCACTGGGAGGGCCACAAGACGAAGCGTATCGGATGTCTCGACCTCGTGAAGATACCGTACTTATGGCAATCGATACATTTGATAACGGTCAAGGTTCGCCGCCCTTTCGTACTTACCGAAAGTTGATAACTAAAGCGTTTACGATGATGCATCAAACGGATGTAATTACTAATTTGATATTGGATCTGAGACAAAACGATGGTGGGTATACTCACAGTGAGATGTTCTTATATTCTTTCTTGACAGATAAACCATTTAAAGAAATGTCTAGCGGACAAACCAATCGTAATAGCATTGCTTTTCGTGAACTTCTCAGTCGCAACTATCAATCCCGCGGCGTGATAAAGTATTTTGATCGCCGTTTACAACGAGAAATGGTCGCGGAGGATGATCAAACGTGGGAGTTACAGGACGAATGGATTGTCCAAGGCGTACCGTCGGAACATCGCTTCAAGGGAAACGTCTTTGTGCTAACGGGCGGTCGCACGCACTCGGCAGCATCGGCAATTTGCACGCGACTTAAAGAGCATGGCGGCGCTGTATTCATAGGTGAAGAAACCGGTGGTGTGGAAGGTGTCTTCACTGCAGGCACAACGCTATATTATGAACTTCCCCATACGGGTGTTGAGTTGGCTGTGCCAATTCTTAAATATAACAATCTGGCCAAAATGCCAAAGGATGCTGGCAGAGGAATCGTGCCAAATCATAAAGTGTCCATTCGTCCTGAGGACTTGGTCAGCGGTGAGGACCGAGTGCTTGACTTCACATTGGAGTTGATTGAGGACCTCAAGTGAGCAACATGAGCGAAACAAATTGTTATGACTATCCCCAGTACTGGGACTTAGCATTTGCTGATGAAACCGGACAGGAATGTGAGTTTTTGATCCAGTGTTCACAAATGTATCTTGCTGGCGACGCCAAACGAGTTCTCGAGCCAGGCTGCGGTGGTGGCCGGTTGGTCGTAGCGTTGGCAGCACGTGGTTACGATGTGACCGGTTATGATCTTAGCAATACCGCGATTGATTTTTTGCAACAACGTTTGGATACCGAGGGTTTGCAAGCCCGTGCGGTTGTGGCTGACATGCAGTCTTTTGTGGCTTCTCCGCCGGTTGATATTGCAATCAACACAGTCAGCACATTTCGACACTTGCTTACTGAGCAATCTGCTTTAGCACATTTGAGAGTCATGGCGGAGAGTATTCGACCCGCAGGACTCTACATTATTGGCATGCATTTATTGCCGCCTGACGCCGACTTAGAAGATGAGGAATTGTGGACCGAGAAAGATGACTCCGTAAAAGTGGAGATGCGGTTAACCGTCGTCGACGGATCTCGCGAAACTAGGCAGGAAACGCTTCGATTTGACATGACCGTTGAAGACCTTGAGACGCAGGATGGTATTCCGCAGGAGTTCAGGTCTGAATATCCAATGCGGTTATATTCAGCGACTCAGATTCAAGAGTTGTTTAGCCAAGTCCCTGAGTTTGAGTTAATTGGGGTCTACGATTATCGGTACGACATCAAGGCCCCTCAACCATTAGATGATTGGTTGGGTGATGCCGTGTTTGTATTGCGCCGCCGCTAGCTCTTACGAAAATCAGCCTTGTCAGCTCGCCATTGCCCAATCGGGGCGTTCATCGAATCTTCAAGATCGACTCCGAGACCATCGGCAATGCGATTGATGTAGTTAAAATAGGCGATGACTTGTACAGCAATTGTGATTTGTGCATCGTTGAATCCGGCAGAGTGTAGTTGCGTTACATCGCTCGCAGTCATGGTGTGCGGAGTCAGGGTGAGCTTGACTGCGTACGCACAAAGAGCTTGATCTGCGGTGTTTAGTTGAGCGTTGCGATAATCGTATGCCAGTGCAGTGGCGATTGTTAGGTCGTTGGACTCCAGACCGAAGTCGTGCGAATGTGAGAGTGTTCAGTAATAGCAATCATTGGTGCCCGAGACGACCGTGGCTAGCATTTCTTTTTGCTGCGAGGAAAGGGCATTCGGGGATTTCATCAGCTTGATGTAAAACTGCATCGAAGCGTTTAATGTCTCGACATCGTGACTCATGACGCGAATGATGTTGGCGAGGCCACCGGAGCGGTCGCGGGCAAGTTCATATGCTTGTTGCAGCAGGCCATTTGCTTCGCTCTCGCTGATTTGTGAAATGTACGCCATGCAGAAAAACTTTCCAGTCAAACCTATTGGTTTAAATACTCGAGTCGCCGTTGCACGAGCGGTTCATGTGATCCTTTGATTTTCGAGGAATCCAATTGGAACTCGTAGTCGTGGTGGTCACGTAGAAACACAACGGTATTAAGTGTAATTGCCGCGACGGTGCCGGACGGGTTGGTTGCTAGAATGTCGTAGATCGTGCTTTGCGGGTCCAGGTGTCCAATAATCGCCAGAAACTCTGCTGCCCGCAATCGTACCAGATCGTCTTTATCATCAAGTAGTTCTTTTGCAGTGTTCGCGAATCGTTTGGCTTCTTTGGCGAAACTAGTGCAGGCGGTTAACGTCCAATATCGCATTCGGGGGTTCTTGGATTTCAAGCCTTTAGCGATTCCTTTGGTTGCCTCTGCGAACGGGAGTAGTGCTAGGTCGACTGCGTCCACGAGGGAATTGATTTCCACCTCATGTATTTCACCAAACCGGGCGCCATCGGCGATGGCAACTTCAATCATTTGGTTTTCTGGGTAGAAGCTGAGATCATGGATTTCTTTGACTTGCGTTTGTAAAGCATTACGCAATTGCAACAATGTTTCTCGATGCATTGGGTCATTAGCTAGGTTGTGAATCTCGTGGGGGTCTTGAGAAATGTCATATAGCGACTCAACTGGTTTGGCTTGGAAGAAATGGGATTGTGCTTCGTTCAGTTTGCCTTGGTTGTAATGTGCGCGCCATTCTCTAAATGAGAGCATGCGATAGCGGTAATTGTTTTGCAATGAATCGGGGTAGAAGTTTTCGTAGTTGCGGATGTACTTGAAATTGCCCTTTCTGAAACTGCGGACCAACTCATATTTTTCATCGAAACGATCCGCATAGCCAAATGCCTCGTCTTGCTTGTCAATTATTGCCGCGTCAACTCCGCTGCCGAGAAAGGGCGTGCCGTCCATTGTGCTGGGAATTTGGACACCCGCTAGATTCAACACCGTTGGAGCAAAATCGATAAACGACACAAATCCATCCA
Source organism: uncultured Planctomycetaceae bacterium (assembly GCA_963934735.1). Lineage (GTDB taxonomy): Bacteria > Planctomycetota > Planctomycetia > Pirellulales > Pirellulaceae > UBA721. The sequence continues at coordinate 13,712 of CAWVZW010000042.1, read as the reverse complement.
CTCGTGTTCCAAGGTTCCATGGGTTTGCTGATTGATATTTGTTAGGCACACGAATTACCAGTGGCACATGTAACCCCGATTCATACAGATAGCCTTTGCTGCGAGGTAACACCCCCCCGTGGTCACCGAAGTAGAAGATGATTGTGTTTTCATAGAGTCCGTCTTCTTTGAGACGGTCGATTATTTTTCCAATTGCGGCATCGACAACGGTTTGGCGGTCGTGATATCGAGCAGCAGTATAGCGGGACAGCGGGGTGTCTTGATGATAGGGAAATACGTTCACTTCGGTGGGGTCTGTGTTAAGTGAGGCGACGTCGATTGCTGCTTGAGGAAAGTGAAGTGACCCCTCATGAGATTGAGCAAACGACTGCATGTGAAAAAACGGTTGTTGCGGGTCAGTGCGATTTCTCCAAGATGCTTTGCGAGATGATTCGTTCCACACATTCTTATTGACTGCGTTGTAGTCGGTTTTTACATTGTTGGTGCAGTAGTAACCGGCATTGCGTAAATAAACGGGAAACATCTTGGCACCTGGTGGCAAGTTGGTTTGGGTGATCTTGCGATGATATTGAAACCCAATACGCGGGGCGAGCATGCCTGTCATGAGGGTTGTGCGAGCGACTGAGCAGACGGGACTGTTTGAAAACGCATGTTCAAACGTCAGGCCGTCCTTGGCGAGTAACGTTAAGTTGGGCGTCGGTCCATGCTTGGCGCCGTAATGTTGTTGGTAATGCACTGAATTGTCTTCCGACAACAGCCAGACGATATTGGGTCGATCAGCGGCTTGAGCGGTAAGAAACCCGAAGGTTGTTAGCAAAAACAGCAGTGTTGAAAACTGTGCGATTCGATTCATGATGAGACTGTTGTTGTGACTTTAAAGTGAGGATATAAAATAAAAATAGGCAAGGGTCGTCAATTACGGTAGAAGCTACTTTTTCGTTCCGCAATATATTCAACATCCAAATGTGGCGTCTGCAATGTCTGACCGAGATGCAGTGAGGTTAACGCTGACTGTACCATGCCACTAGTCAATAATGTACGTTTTACATTGTAGGGTGCTTTGCCCGTCATAAACATTTGTTTGGCGTTATCCATAAGTGCTGCCGAGTATACGACATTGGGATTGGGCGGTAGGTAAAACAATGTCGACAAAGGAGTTTTGCGTCGCCGTAGTTTTGCGGCGAAAGTAAAGTCTGTTACAAGCCCGTTGAGTAGCAACATCGTTGCGCGTGTACCATCACGGTAAATGATGCGATACGCAATCGGGTCTGTTACGAATTCTGGAAACTGTTGGCGTGAGGGATAGCGGTGGCTGAAGTTGTTACTTTGAGCGAGTGTTTGGCTACGCGAGAGGCAAGCTTCAAATAATTCGCCAGACCAGCCACCGTTGGCAAAGCTACCCTTGTCGAGCATTCTCCAAACGTCGACGCCACGGACCGCATGAATCGAATGAACGCCTGTTTCGCCACCTTTGCGGCGCTCAAGCATGCACTGTAGGGTTTCTAGTGCATGAAAGTCATAAATGTCCGTGCCGCCGTAGGCGACAATCAATGCTTCCTCGACTTCAGCGCCGTAGGGCATTTCGATACTTGGCATGCGCCAAGTGACAGGAAGTGATGACCCGGCGAGCAGTGGGAAACCTAGTTGTTCCGACTGGGTGACCATGTCTTGAGCCCATTCGAAATTCCAACTGAGGTGTTTGTCATTGAAGACAGGTACGCTGTTGCCGTCTGCTCGAAAAACATCCGTAATACCATTGAACAGGCGGTATCGAGGATACAGTTTTTGCCCGTAAGCATTTTTCTCGTAATCCCCATGCTCACCAATGAGTAGTACGCAATCGACATCGATCTTGTCTTTGCCATTACGAACCGCTTCGGCCACCGTTGGATAGATATTGAAACCGAACTCTTTGGCGCGTCGATGACTTAAGTCATTATCTTTCACTTGATCAACATAGGCTGAAACAACGTCGATTTCCGGATGCACCCATTTTCCGCCGTTTGGATAGCCCACGAGGAAACGAGTGGCCATGTGCCACGCATGCGAACGTTCCCACCATGTAGTGGTAACGATCGCCATCTTTTTCTTAGCGCTATTTGTGGCATTACGCGTAGCGGCAGGTGCACTAAGAGGGATTAATGTAGCGCTTGCTGCGGTTCCAGCGGCGATGCTCGACTGAATAAAACGACGGCGATTTAACGAATTGGGCATGATAGGTACTCATAAAGGAACGTGAATCGATATGTCTTATGATAACCGCGCCGATGTGTGCACTACCAGTACTTCACAATCTGCGGATGTGTTTGTCTCAGAATATCGAGCAGGGCAAGTTTAAGTTTCGGTGTGAGATGTTCTAAGCCTTGCTCGTTGACATCGGCGTTGAGGTGCTGATGTAGCTTTTGGGCGACGGCTTTCAGCGTTGCGGGAGGGAGTTGCTGAAATAAAGGCGAATAGATCATGTAGCTCAATGGGTATCGAAATAATCGTGATTTGAGGTCCAGTTGATAGAGGCTGCGACCTTGGTTGTCGTGGGGTCCCCGTTTAGAAAATGTATCCGCAAACGTAGAAGTTCCTCGCAGCGGCGCGGTCAGATGGAATTCATCAGCGAATAATAAGTAGCGTATCAAATTGTTGTTGGCTCGCGTCGTGCGTCGTGTTGTGAATTCGCTTTCAAACTTAGGATCGCGGTCGAGCGCCGCGTTCATGCTCTTGTCATATTGCCGCCCGCGGATTTCTTCATAGAGTGCAAATGTAATCAAGTTCTGCATTTGCGTTTGGTGCTCGAGTACCATCAGCGCTACGAGATCGCTTTCGTCGGTGAGATAGGCCTTGGTGTTCACAAGTCTAGAAAGATCAGTGACGTTGGCGCCGTCGTCAAAATTAACTTCACTGCGACCTTGATTGGCATCCACCAACATGTTTCCCATGTGACGCATATTCCCATGCGTGCCGGTGACATAGTAACCACCCCACCGTTGAGAAAACGGACTGGTGTGGTCTGAGACGTAGGTTCCAAAGTTGTAGACGGGTTGGCCATTGTGACTAGTGAAAAGACTGCGGACGACCGGACCAGGAACGTTTTGCGTACGCCGTGCTGCATGACATTGTAAACATTGCCCTTTGTCGCGGATGAACTTGGGTGTCGCGCTGCGTCGTTGCGGTAGGCTGTAAAACACAGAGCCTAATGTAGGGTCCGACGCGATGATTTCGACCACGTCACCTCCTGGTACCCATCCCAAATAGATTTGATCATTGAAATACAGAGCGCGGGGTGTGGTCGGATTGATGCGACGTAATTGTAAGCTAGATTTTGAATAGACGAGCGCTTGCGTAGACGGCGACACCTCTAGTAATTTCATCAACGCTGGTAAATAGCCATGTTGGTCGCTGTATCTTAAAGTGACTTTGCCGAGGTCGAGTTTCGCCTGTAGTTGAGTGATCGGGTTGTTGGCAACTGTCTGGTGGTAATCGATTGGGGGTTTTTCAAAATCAAAAAGACCTTGCCCGCTACAAATCTGGGCGAGAAGAAACAATGCGATGCATAGCAACACAAATGTACGACCAAAAACGGCAGGCGGGTGATTCAATCTGGAAACCATAACAAAAGGGTGGGAGAGTGATTGAAGTTCAATGGGAGTTTGGTCATTATAGATAAACAAGCTACTGGGCTTGGGTTGGTGAATTATAGCACAACATAAAAAACAGGAATTACGCAATGGTGTTCAAGGTACGAACAACGGCAGAATTTATGACAACGAAATCCTATGTAGTCGGAGTTATTCTATTTGTCAGTGTGGCGCTGTCGTCACCGATGGTTGTGGCCCACGAAGGCCCTGACCCGCTGAGTCACTGGTATTTGCAGAACGAATACATAAAGGATAACGTGTTATCGGCTCGACTTGGCCCAGATGGTGTATTCAGTGCAGAACCGAAGTTCGCTATGGATGCCACCGGTGAAGCGGTTTTGTTCTCAGGTCGAACACCGCATTGTGTTATCGCGATGGATCACAGTAAGGCCAAGGAATTTTTGCCAACTCGGGCGATGACAGTTGCCGCGTGGGTGTCTGTTGACAGCGGTAAAGAATGGGGTGGAATCATCGGTGTCGTTCTAGATAACGGTGATGTAGAGCAGGGTTGGGTGTTGGGATATGACAATCAACACTTTACCTTCGGGCTGTCTACCACGGGGAGTGATGACGGAAATGGTTTAATGACCTATTTCAAAAGTACTACCAAATTTGAACTCGGCAAATTTTATCATGTGGTTGCAGTGTATGACGGAAAGATAACAGAGATTTACGTCAACGGTAAAAAAGAATCGAGCGGGACCGAGCAATCAGGGGATATTTTCTACCCGACGAAAACCCCCTATGTCATCGGGGCATATGCGGATAGCAATGAGTTAACCGTTCATCATGGCCGAATTCGCGAAGTTAAGGTATACGATTTAGCCGCTAAGGCCGAATGGGTGGCGGAGGCGTTTTCCCACCATAAACAGTTAGCCCAAGAACCGGCCGTCGTGCAGCCACAACCTTTGGAAGCGTTTGTTAGTCCCTACCTGCAATGGGCGACAAAAAATTCGATGACGGTGATGTGGGAAACGAATGAAACATCTACATCGGTTGTGCATTACGGAGAAACGAGTGCCTGCACTCAATCATTTTCTGCGGTTGATGCCAAGATACATGAAGTAAAAATCCCAAATTTGAAAACGCAAACGCAATATTTTTATCGCGTGGAGTCGGTCACTGCAGCAAAAGAGAAGTATCAAAGTAAGGTATCGACGTTTCAAACCGCAGTGCATGCTGACTCTCCGTTTGCCTTTGCCGTAATCAGCGATACGCAGGGCAATCCAGCAGTTTCTTCAGTTTTAGCGAACATGGCATGGGCTCAACGCCCCAATTTTTTGTTGCATCCTGGAGATCTAGTATCCACGGGAAAGAACAAAGATCATTGGTTGAATCATTTCTTTCCGGGGATGCGGCCGTTGATCGATCGAGTAGCGTTTTTCCCAGTGCTAGGAAATCATGAACAAAACGCTGACCATTACTACAACTACGTCTCTTTGCCGGAACCCGAATACTACTACACTTTTCAATATGGTAACGCACAGTTCTTCATGGTAGATACGAATCAAAATGTGGGTGTTGGTTCGAAACAATACGAATGGCTCAAAGACACATTGGAAAAATCTACGGCAACTTGGAAGTTTGTCTGCCACCATCATCCTCCGTACTCTTCGGACGAAAACGATTACGGCGACCTTTGGAAATCCAACAAGAGTTCACGCGGTGACCTGCGGGCTCGAGTTTTAGTTCCGTTGTATGAAGACAACGGTGTCGACATAGTGTGGAACGGTCATATTCATTCTTATGAGCGGACTTGGCGGATTCGTAGAGGAAAAGCGGTCGAAAAAGACGGACCCTTCTATATGATTACCGGCGGCGGCGGAGGTGGTTTGGAAACCCCTAGTCCGGTGCGTCCGTTCTTCCAAAATAACGTGCGACATGGGCACCACTATGTTATGGTTTCATTAAACGGTGGTACGCTAGAAATGAAAACGTTTTCGCTTGAAGGGCGAATGTTTGACTACCTGAAGATTACTAAATGATATATCAAATCTGAATACGAGGTGTGAAATGAAGACTCTCTTTTTATTGACAATGGTAACCGCAATGGCTGCTGCAAGTTTTGGGAAAGTGAAAGGCGACGAGGTCATATACGTCGCCTCGATTGTGGAGAAGACGGTCTCCACGTTTGCGGTGAATCCGGACTCCGGTGAGTTGACGAAACTTTCATCACTCGTTCTGCCGGAGTCACCGGGCGCAATGGATTTATCGCCCAATGGCAAGCATTTGTACGTTGCCATGGCGGGGCGGGATGAGAAGACCAACCAAGCGACAGCGTTCGTAGCGACGCTAGAGCGGCAAGAGGACAATACGCTACTATTGTCGGCAGTCGCAAAAATCGCCACTCGTCCGCCTTATATCCGTGCCGACGACTCTGGCCGATATTTAATGATGGCTCACTATGGTACCGGCGAGATCAATGTTTATCGAATCCAAGATGGGATCGTTACCGCTGAACATTTAGATTATCACAAGACTGAGAAGACCGCGCATTGCGTGGAAATGGACCCCAGCGGACGCTTTGTCTATGTTCCGCATACGACGCCTAATGCTATTTACCAGTACGTGTTAGATAGTGACACTGGGAAATTAATTCCCAACGATCCGCCCGTCGTATCCGGTCCAGATGAGGATCATCAATATCATCAACCTCGGCACATCACGTTCCACCCATCGTTATCGCTAGCTTTCACGTCGAATGAACGCGGCGGGGGCATCAGTGCATATCGGTTAAATCGAAAAACAGGTGCGTTGACACTGAAACAAACCCTTTCGGCACTCCCAGATGGATACACCGGTGGCGCTGCAGCGGCTGATATCCGTATGACTCCCAATGGGAAATTTGTATATGTATCGAATCGGGACCTCGAAAGTCGCGAGCCTCACCAAGATAGCATCGCCGCGTTTTCCATAAGTCGCCGCGGCGAATTGCAGCGAGTTGGCACATATCCGACTGTTTGGTTTCCTCGGTCCATGACGATTAATCAGAGTGGCCGTTTTATGTACGCTGCAGGGCAGAAGTCAGGAACGTTGATCTCCTATGCGATTGACCCAAAAACGGGCGCTCTGCAAGCGTTGAAAAATTATGACGTTGGTGACGGCACGATCTGGGCGATGTGTGTCGAGTAACGTTGTCGTTGAATTGATAAACAATTACAAGGAGACTGTTATGGCGAAGTCGACAAGCAGGCGTTCTTTTTTAAAGACCAGCGGTCAAGTTACTACGGCAACAGCGGTCACTGCGGCAGTCACGGCACTCGGTGCCGTGCACTCGCAAGCCTCAGTGGAACTTGATAAACTCGTCGTCGGTATCATTGGTTGTGGTGGTATCATGTCGTTGCATGTCAAAGGATTGGTTGAACGCAATGATTCCGTTGAGATTGCCTGGTTGTGCGACGTGGATGACGCTCAAACCGCGCGTATGGCCGGATTTGTTCGCAAGGAATTTCAATCCGCCGCACCTAAACGCACCAGACGGTATGAGGATGTGATTCGCGACAAAAATGTGGATGCGGTCGTGATTGCCACTCCCCACCACTGGCACGCTCCGATTGCAATTGCAGCGATGCAAAATGGCAAACACGTTTACATCGAAAAGCCGATATCGCATGTCTATAACGAAGGGCATGCGGTCATTGCTGCCGCTAAAGAATACGGGTGTGTCGTGCAACAGGGCAGTCAGATGCGCAACAGTCCCGTGACGCTCAAAGCTGAAAAACTGCTGGAGTCTGGCATCCTTGGTGAGATCAAGATTGCCAAAGCCTGGACGGCTGAAATGCGCAGTGTAGTGAAACCCGTGCCGGATGCAACAGATCCAAGCGGCGTCGATTACGATCGATGGCTCGGCCCGGCAAAAAAACACGCGTTTAATCGCCATCGTTTCCATGGAACTTGGCGGATGTTTCAGGATTATGCAAACGGTGAGATTGGTGACGATGGTATCCACGATTTAGACATGGCAGCTTGGGGATTGGGAGTCGATACATTTCCAAAACAAATTACTGCCCGCGGAAGTCGGATGCTGTTGCACGGCCACGCTAGCGATTATCCGGACAATATGAATGTGACTTATGAGTATGAAGACGGTCGGTTGCTGATCTACGAAAACTATCCATTTACGTCCTATGGACTTCATGGATTTGATAACGGTAACGTGTTTTATGGAACTGAGGGATATATGATATTCTCTCGCCGTGGTGCTTTCAGCGTGTTCTTAGGGCCGAAGAATAAGCCAGGACCAACCGAGGGACAGGAGATCCGCGGGTCGCGCGGGTACGCAGAGCATATGGCGGACTTTCAAAATGCGATACGTAGCGGCGGAAGGACTCGAGCCAATGCCCAAACAGCTCATTACAGTTGTGCGTTGGTGCACCTCGGTGAGATTGCGTACCGAACCTCGGGTCGCGTCGAGTTTGATCCACAGACTGAGACGTTTGTCGGCAATGACGACGCCAACAGAATGTTGAGCAAAGAGTATCGTGCACCTTATATACTGCCAACGGTGGCCGTCAAGGAATGATAATTTACATTGCCTAGTCGCTGGTAATGGACTGTGGTTGTCCACTATCGACGGATTGTTGAGCAGCGACGCACATGGCGACCGACCAGCGACCATCGATGCCCGTGGCGTGTACTGGTTTGGAACCCTGTATCGCTTGCACCATTAAGCCAATTTGATCACGCAGTTCAAAAACTTCACCAGTGATACGTGTGGGCGTCAAATCCAAGACGTCTTCTTTCTCATCGTTGAATGCTTGTAGTTTGAACTCAGGATGCAGAGTGCGATCTTTGGCGCCACTCCAACTCGCCCAGATCGCGCCGCGAGTTCCAGTAACCTTCGCGGTTTGGTGATGCTCAAAAGCGCTAAGTGTTTGCGTCACCACGGCATAGGCGCCAGAATCAAGCGTCATGATGGCACTGAAGTTGTCCTGCAATTCGGGGTGACCTTCTTGGCGGGAATTAGCACGAGCGTAAATTGTTTCTGGTGTTCCTGCTGTATCTAAATACCAACGCGCTAGGTCGAAAAAGTGAATCGGTTCTTCGAGGATCCAGTTACCCACCCGCTCAATATCAAATCGCCAGCTATCCGCACCAGGGCGATAGGGCCGTCGGGAAAGTTCAACTAAACAGTATTGCGGTGTGCCAATAAAGCCGTCGTCGATGAGTTCCTTAACTTTACGCCACATGGACGAGAGCCTCAGTTCATGGCCGACCGCCAAAATTCGATCGTTAGCGGAGGCTGCAGCGTTGATCGCATCACAATCGGCTAGGGTCAAGGCCATCGGTTTTTCAAGCAGGACATGTTTTCCGGCTTCTAGGGCAGCGATAGCAACATCACGGTGCAGGAAACTGGGGACAACGATGTCGACAACGTCCACGTCGGCGCGTTGCACAAGTTCGTGGTAATCGTTTGTTACAGAAGCTGTTAAATAGGTTTCGCGTGCGAGTTGACAGGAGCCTTCGCTTTTCGCCGCGATTGCCGTGATTTCAGCATTCTCGGTTTGTGTAATCGCATCGGCGTGACAGTTTCCCCACGCGCCAAATCCAACGAGTCCAAATCGTACTGGTGCAGTCATCTTATCTTTCAATGTCAATATACAAGAATTGATTAGAGTTTAGTTAAGCTAGTTCCGGTTGGTCTTTGGTCTCGGGTGCGGCGAGCAGGATCAGCAAACCGATGAGAAACAAAAAGGAGAGTCCGCAGGCAATTTCGAGCGGCCCTGTGTTAAATGTTTTTTGCAACCAGCCGCCGGAAAATAAAATGGGAGCAGCGATGATTCGTCCGGCGTTAAAACAGAATCCGGTGCCGGTTCCTCGGATGCGAGTTGGGTACAATTCGGGGAAGTAGATAGCGTACCCAGCGTGCATTCCAAGTGTTAGAAAACCAAATACGGGCAAGGCGGTGTATAGGTATGTAGTTGATAGGGGGACGTTGAACAGGATCATCGCGCTGATAAAGCCGCCGCAGTGAAAAAACATGAATGTTTTGATACGCCCAATACGTTGACACAGAGGGCCAAAGGTGATTAATCCGATACCCCCGCCGGTGGCAGTGATCAGCATGCCAAACATCTCCCAGCCCTTAATCGTCGAGACGCTGTCGATCTTGATTTCGGCTCGGATAGATTCTCTTTGTTTGGTTGTTGCCTCAATCAGAGAGTTCTGTGTGTCGCTGGTTTCACTGGCAAGCCTCGCTTCAATCATCTCGTTGATTGCCGAATCTTTAAGCACGTTCTTGGCATATATGTGGGCACCCCAGAAGGTGGCTAAACCGATTGCAGCGAGTGACACGCCGACAAGAGTTTTCCGCAAGAACTCACTGGAAAACAATTCAGTCAGCGACCCCATTTTTTTTCCGCTTCCCGTACTAGCTTCAGCTCGAGCGGCTTGCCAGTTGTCTGGTTCCTTTAAGCTTAAGCGTATCCAGATGATAAGCAGCGCAGGAACGACGCCAATGGCAAACCCCAGCCTCCAAGGAATTGTCTGGGGATCGAACCACTCGATGTCGAGGGAATTCGCCCAAGTTTGAATGGCGTCGCTTCCAATGACAAAATAACCCACAGCGACGGCTAAATAGGTCCCGAAGACACTGGATGCATGGAAAATACCACCAACATGAGCCCGCGCTCGCCTTGGAAATACTTCATATACCATGGCGCTTGCAATTGCCCATTCACCACCGACGCCCATGGCTACTAAGAAGCGGAAAATCGACATGTGCCACCATGTCTGTGAGAGTGCGGATAGACAGGTGAAAACGGAATAAAATAAGATGGTAATGGACATTGTTTTAGTACGACCAATGCGATCGCTGATGAGTCCAAAAACAATGCCACCGAGCGCACCACCGAGTAGAAAAGCTCCAAGTGCGATATTGTTGTATACCGCTACATCACCTGTCGATGCCGTGGGCTCGAGCGACGGCATTGCTTCATTCATGCTAGCGACAAAGATTTGCCCTTCAAAAACGTCAAACACCCAACCTAACGATGCGATAATTAGGACGACCCATTGGTAGCGGGTAATTCCCTCGAACCATTTCTGCTGGTCATCGTGAATATCAGGTGTTGCGAGCATGGATGGGGTCTCTATCCTACAGCTACTAATGAAGCGAGAATTTTGCGGGTACCAGTAAACGTTTGGCGGGCATGCATGGTAACGTAATTATCGACTAATACGACATCTCCCTGTTGCCAGGGAACATTAAAGGTCAATTCATCCGCGATTTCACAGGCAGCGGTAACGGCAACGTGGTCCAGCGGCGTGCCATCACCGTATGTTATCGGGGGGCCGGAATTTTCATCAGATCCCCAGCCTCGATAGGCGGCAATAAGTTGATTGAAAAAAGTCTGTCGCCCATCCGCGAGCGATCGAATACCGTCTAGAACGGGGGTGGTACTAACGAGACTTCCGTCGTCTCGCCACTCGCCCGTGTACCCTATTTCAGCCATGTTCGCTTCGCATTGCTCTGGTGTGTCGGCATGAAAGGTACTGCGCCAGCTGCGACCCATGCCGGATTGCGGGTCATCTTGGTCCGGCAGAATGTTGCGATACTTCAGTCCTTTGGTTATCAAATCAGCGATGAATTGAGGGTGTTGTTCCTGGAGTCGCACAACCAATACGTCGGAACGACAAATTGGTGTCGCGCCGCCAGTTTCGGCAGGTTGTTCACAAAAGAAGAATAACCGACTTGGGTAAAACGGAGTCTGGGCCATTTCATGATGAAGGAATATTTTGACATCGGCGGGGGCTTCGTTTGCAGTGAAAACCCGCTCGGTTCGATTAAACCGTACGGCATTAGAAAGTGATTGTTCGTAGTGAAAGTTTTCCAAATTAAAGGCTTGGATGAACCTATCAAAATCATGATCCGTTTCTGTGCCAAAGTTGCGAAATAGTACGGCACCGTGGTGAAATGCAAGGTCAATCAATTCCGAGTGATTTTTTTGAGCCCACGCAATTGACGCGCTGAGCGACGTAAATTCACCACCATCATAAATCAACGGAAAGATTCCAGAGGGTGTGTCGATCTGCTCCGATAGTTGCAATGTTCTCATGACGGCTATTCTATCAGAGAACGATGAAAATTGGAGGCGGCGCCGAGACTCCTGTATTCAATTCAAGCATTCGTCAATAGGTCGATGAAATGAGTCGTCATCTTCGCGAGGTCAAACTTCGGCGCCCAACCCCAGTCACTGCGAGCGCTGGAATCGTCAATTTCTCGTGGCCAAGAATCGATTAAATCGGCAATCTTGTCATCTGTCGAAAAGTCGATGGTACAAGCAGGCAGATTTTGTTCAATAGCCTTGGCAATTTCGCGCGCACTTGGATTGCACGAATATAGGTTATAGGAACTGCGGGTCAAAACTGCACGATCAGCATGGGTAAGTAGATTGATTGCATGCAGGCAGTCATCGATATACATCAGGGATGGGTTGGAAGTCGAGCGAACTTTAAGGGTTACAGGCCGCTGCAGAACCGTATCGATGAACATGTTCGACGCGTAAGAACTTGCTGCGCCTGGGGATGGATAAGGAGAAACAATTATTGGTAGACGGATAGCGCGGAAATCGAGCCCATGAGTTTCACGATAATAAAACCCCATGCGTTCAACGGATGCTTTGGTGAACCCATAGAATCCGCGAGGCCATTGTGGAAAATCCTCGGGTAACGGATCAGGCAGTGGTGAGCCAAAGGACGCGAGTGAACTGGGAAAGATCACGCGCTCGACGTGGTGCGTAACGGCGGCTTCGAGCAACGAAAAGGTGCCTTGCATATTGACATTCCAAGCTGTTTTGCGATCCGCTTCGCTCTGGCCGGATAAGAGAGATGCAAAATGTAGAATGACATCGGGTTGAAAGGTCTCGATGCACTTCGCTACCGCTTGATCGTCGCAGATGCTGGACACTTGAAAGCGGCTATTTTCGCTGGGTGTGGAGAGAGGTTGCTCGGCAATGTCCGTCAATAGAATTTCGGACGAGGATGGCAAGCGGTGGGTAAGTTGGCAAGCTATATTTCCTGCGCCGCCGGTGATTAAATATTTCATGTGTGGCTCCTAATGCAGTTTACCACAAAAGAAGGGGCACTAATTCAGACCACGAATTACTCGTCCTGCGTCATGTCTTCCGCATTCTGATGATTACCCAATAATTGGAAACTTAGGGCATAGTCGCTTTGTCCTAAGGCGTTAATAGTTTGATCTGTGGGGAGCGGCATTTTAGTTAGCGGGTTTTGTGAATATGTCAGCGTCGAGTTCGCCATTAAACTCCACTCTTTTGAGTTCCGCTGTGACCGTCGTGCTCGTCGGGAATATCTCAACCTTGTTGCGGAAGGGCACTTGTACACCAGTGACCAGTTTGTAATTTGAAAACGTGAACCTTATTAAATTCGGAATTACCATCCCCTCAATAAGTTTTGTCTTTTCGTTTAGGTAAAGGGCAAGCGGACTATCGACAATTTCTACTTTGACACAATCATGGTCGTTGAATTTGGATTTTGTCGCAGGTAAAAATGCGGCACTCCCATATGCTTCTTTTAAGGCAAAGATAATGCTCACGTTCGCGCCAATCTTTTCGATGGGCAGTTCCTCCGCAGTTAGATCCCGCAAGGGTTCGAATGAATTTTTCTTCCAGCCCTGTTGTCCAGTCCATCCCTTCGATTCTTGGAAGACACCCAAGTCCGTATCTACCCGTCCCCGGTCGGCAATTAGGTCAAATGTATCCATGGTAGTTCCGGTAGCATTTCCGGTGGGGGCGGTTGTATTAACCGCATGGAATTTTCGGACCGTTTGTATTGTTCGAATTGCCTTGGCACCGCCGACGGCCTCGATGTGCTCTGTAATGATGTCTTGGATATTTAATGTGCCGGGAGCTTCAGCGTTGAGAGCTTCCGTGTTGGGAGTTTCCGTGTTGGGAGTTTCCGTGTTGGGAGTTTCCGTGTTGGGAGTTTCCGTGTTGGGAGCTTCCGTGTTGGGAGCTTCCGTGTTGGGAGCTTCCGTGTTGGGAGCTTCAGTGTTGGGAGCTTCAGTGTTGGGAGCTTCAGTCTTGGGAGCTTCGGTGTTGGGAGCTTCGGTGTTGCAGCCCA
>CAWVZW010000041.1:0-32687 GCA_963934735.1 uncultured Planctomycetaceae bacterium | reverse complement strand
TTCAAAAAGATTCAAAAAGGGGCAACGATCATATACGGGTTATACTATGTCCAAGTGTACCACAGCAATATCTGCAACGCCAAGGCAATTAGCGATTCCGTAATCTGACACGTTCAATATAGGCGTTTAACTCGGCTACTGTGAGTTTAGCGTCACCATTGCCATCCATGGCCTTGATGCGAGCTTTATGTTTTTCTGGGATTTCCGTTAATTCAACCACACCGTTTTTATTGAGGTCTAATAACGTAAACATCTGTCGTAGACGAGTCTCGGATGGATTCCCAACGCCTGTTGCAGCCGCACGTTTAGGTACTGCTACATCGAAATACCCGATCATCATTTCTTCCCATGTCTGATCTCCCCAACGCACATCGGTTGCTGGGTCTGGATTACTCAAATTGACTTCCGAGTTATCGAAGTGTGCGATGCACCGGATTTGTGCTCCCGCCGGGATTCGAAACGGGGTGGCCAAACGATACTGCGTTTGCCAATTGAAATCGTATGCCGGAATATCGAGGAGTGTTTCAGTATCACCGTTGGGTAAACGGATATCGTAGCGAAACGCTTTACCTCGCAGGTGCATATGTGGATTCATGCCAATCAGTGTCACAGCGGTAGGCGATTTTTCGGACGAAGCGGTAACTTGGTGATTACTCGCGCCAGCAGGAATCGTGAAACGTGAGTTAGCAGCACTCGTGGTGACGATTTCTTGCTTGACTTCCGCATCATCCATAAACACAAACCCGATTTTACTCTGATCGAATTGTTCGGACCCAATGGGGGTATAGTGAATTTGAAATACGATTTTTGCACCAGCCGGCAGTCGTTTCGCCATGCCAGCGGGAAAACTATCCGCTCGTAATCCAGGAACGAAACCTGCTAGGTACCCTCGCGCGGCACGAAACTGAGTCCCGCCTGGTGCTTGGATGAATGCCAAAATGTGATGAACGACTGCTCGATTTCCAGGGATGATTTCAACCGCGCGAATCCACTTGTCTTCGGAGAAATTTGGTGAAACGCTAAACCACTGATACTTCACTTCGCCCTGAGCTTTTACTTTGAATGGTGCTTGTTGGATTTTGAACACCGCATCCGGTTCTTTCGGCAAGTCCCAATCCGCTACTGAAAACGGCAACGGTGGCGGCAACATGGCTGGGTCACCCTCGGGAGCGCCATTGGCAACCCAACTGTAGATGAGCTCTTTTTCCTCGTCAGTCATCGTCCGGTCATTACTGAACTTAAGGTGATCTTGAGTTGCGTGCCAAGGTGGCATGCGTTGGTCTTCCACTACTTCCGCTATCATCTCTGCCCAACCAACCACTTCGTCATAGTCGAGGAGCGCGAAAGGAGCAATTTCTCCGTCACGATGACAGCTCACACAGCGCTTCCGCAAGAGCCGTGAAATTTGGTTCGAATAGGTAACCTTACTGTCGGCGATGGGAGTTCGCACTCGTCCGATGTGGCAACCCACAGGTTCCACGTATGATTTTCGCGGATTGCGTCCCGCTAGCAAAGCATTCACCGCATCAGCGAGGAACTCTCGTTTAGCGCTGTTGCGAATGACACCAACGGAGTACTGATCGTCAATTCGCCCTTGGTATCGAATACGCCGCTGAGAATCGAGTACGAATATCTCAGGGGTCCTGAGGGCACCGAGTTCGTCGACGATCTTATTGCCAAGGTCTTTAAGAATGGGGAAAGCGATTTTATGACGACGGGCATAAGCGGCGATTTCGGTAATGGAGTCTTGTGTGTTTGCGTTTAATCCGATAAATGCCACGTCGCTTCCGAAACGCGCGTCGAGTTCTTGCAATCGCGGTCCGTAAAGTTTTGCCAACGGGCACTCGGTACCTAGCACGGTCAACACGACAACTTTGGCTTCTCGGTAGTCGCTCAACGCTACTGCATTACCGCGGAAGTCGTTTAATTCAAAATCATTAACCTGCTGCCCAGTGACGGGTGACGACTGCGCACTCGTTGAAAGCAAGACGCTGAGGGTTAAAGCTAAAGCCATGCAAAATCGACAAAGCATTTTTGATTGTCCCATTGTTAGATATTCAACGAGGAGAATAGTACTCCACCGAATGCGCTACTATTGTCAAACACCATTTATGTAACAATGTTCCGCTGCTCTCAGATGGCATTCATACAATTTATGTTAATTTGTGTAATTAGGGGTATAAAAAAACCCCTCGACCGAACCGAGCAGGTCCAACCAAGGGGCTTTGAAAACAGTGTTATGGTAAAACAACTAGCTGTTAGTTATTTTTCCATTCTTCACCAAGTGGTCCACCATCTCGGCGGTCACCGAGGCGATTGTAGGTCACGTAGTCGATGTTTTCGCTCAAGAATTGAACGCTACCATCTACCAGGACAAACTGAGCTCCACCCTTGTGCTGCGACTTGAAAGCATTGGAAGTTGACCAATTTTTAAAGTGCGAACAACTGCGAGGGTTCAATGGTGGGTTGTGTCGACCCCATGAGAAGCCAGGATCGCCGATACCCACTACCGGGAAGTTAATCGGTCCGACAGTCATAACCCAAGTCGCATTATAATGCAACCAACCGTTATGGTAGTGGTCCGATTTATGTGGCAACATTTCACCTGCCATGATGACTTGGCTTTCACCATCAGTCACATCGCGGAAGCGAGCGGCCCAAGGACCACGCAAGAAAACACCTGAAGCCCTGAATCCACGTCCGTCATTTCCATGATTCGGAGGTCCAGTTTGGAACAAGTTTCCGGGATAATTAGGACAAATATTATTCCATGAGTTACTGCGTTGAGAGCCCATGCTATAACCGTAACAACTAATAGTTGCATCGCGGTCATACCAACTTCGTTGAACATAAGGATCAACATTGGCCGACGGGCAAATAAAGGTTGGAATCAATTCACTTCGCACGGCTCGACCGTTGGGCGAAATTGCCCAGTCAGTTTCAAATCGTGCCCAGTTGTTGTAAGATCCTCCAAATGGAGCGATGCTACGATTCTTACGACCAGAAATAGTCATGTTCAACTGATTGTACAATGGATCCTGTTCGATAAAGGGAAGTATCTTAGCGAATACCCCACCCTTACTACTACCAACCCAAGTTTGTCCATTATTGGATGTTCGACCCCAAAAGTGGATGCCATTATGTGGCAAGGAATTGTAGGTGTTGTGATAAGTTCGCATAGCGAGCCCAATCTGCTTTAGATTGTTGCTACACGACATCTTTCGTGCTGCTTCGCGAGCCGCAGATACTGCGGGCAACAACAACGCTACGAGAATACCGATGATCGCAATCACGACCAACAATTCAACGAGCGTGAAGGCGTTTCGCCTTTTTAAACGTTTCATTACATAGTCTCCGAAAAAAATAAATAAAAACAAGTATGAGGATTCAGAGTCGTAAAAACACTGAAAACGCACTTAACTACTTATAACTGTCGTATGGAAATAAAGCGAGTGTGTTTTTATGGTTTACCTCAAAACCCTCGTAATTGTTCGTCAATAGTCGAGTAATTCATACAACTCGAACCTATTTTGACAGGGGTTCCCTCGCGACACATACATCTCGCGGGCAGTGGGGTCCATGACGATCGAGAATACGGTACTCCAAAATCCGTGTTTATCAGCGTTTTGATGCCGACAAATCGACTGTGGGTAATTATCGTGATCTGCTAACAAAACCTGGACCTGTGGAACTGTCAGTTGTCGATCGGGCACCACCTCGGACAACAATTGCCTCATCCGCTGTAACCGTGGCACGGATTGGATCAATTCGGGGTATTCATCATTGATCGACGTACGATCTGGACACAAGCAGTGGTTGGTGTGTACCAACAGTGAATCGTCGGTCACCAACTTCACTTCATCAATATAGCCTTCGATATTTGCGGGGCCATCAGGCGTGGTCATCATAATATTTACGGGTATGGCACGGTGAGCCGATGCGAGCACATCCACCGCTGCTGCTAATGACGTTTGCTCAAACATCGTCCGCAAGGAAAAGTAATGCGGTACTCCCACACCTCGACTTGGGGCTGGAAGCGTATTTACGCAAGCGGCAAGTCCCGCCGTGTTCATTCCTATATAGGAGATCAGCCCGGCTTGCGTGACACACATATACGCGGGAGCAGCATCCGGTTGACGTGTTAATACCAAGGTAAAGGGATCCAAGGCAACATCCGCATCCCAATTCTGAGCTACAATCCCTCTTCCCGACTGCATCGAGCTTCCCCCAATCGACAATGCCGTGCATCCTTGTAGACCATTGGCCCCTTGCGCCATCGCATCACTAAATTGGTTACGAACTTGCAGCAGCATCAAATTTTCAACCGAGACGACACTCGCTTCAGCCAAACCTTGAAGTTCTTCGACAAGGTGCGGTGCAAATTGGCTCACGTGCGTTAGCGATTCATGACAAATTCGCGAGGCAGTGTCGCGGTCAATGGAAACCGTTTTGTTGATGGAATACAGAGCCTCATCACAAAACCCTCGCACCAGATCACCGACTGCATCCCCAATTTGTCGTCCCATATCACGGGGCGTGCCGCGGACGGTCAATTCTGGATAGCGACTTGCGGCCGAAACTAATTCAGACATTACTAGGTGACTCCCCATAGAGGTCAGCGGGGTTATTAAATATATAATCCACAGAAACTTGAACGCGAAAGCCGATCCCGATCACAACACGTTTCCACAAAGGCTGAAGCCATTGGGGCATTGTAATCCCTTTGCCCACAACATTACAAACAAAAAATGGAGCCTTCTAACCAACCTCAACGTCAACGGCGGCACCTTGCCAGGTATCTCTTTTTTCCATCTCGGCAGTGATAGCATCTCGAACCGCCGGTTTATCTTGGCACCACTGGGGCGCCACGAAATAGTCGGCCGGCGCATCCCCGCTGACCCGTTCAACAACCACCTCCGGCGGAGTCAACTCAAGGAACTCAACTACCGCTCGAACATAATTCTCGCGGTCGAGCATCGTAACTTCACCACGCTTGAGTTGCTCGGCGAGCTCTGTGTTTTTGACAGCGTATAGATTATGTATTTTGACCGCATCCACTTGGACTCGCGCCAACTCGCGAGCGGTTTCCAACATGTCTTCATGACTTTCCCCGGGCAATCCGAGAATTACATGAGCGCAGATTTCAAAACCACGATCCTTACTGCGGTGCATCGCATCAAGGAACGCATCATGATGATGGCCGCGATTCATCCAATCCAACGAACGGTCATGCATCGTTTGCATGCCATATTCAACACTTAAGTACGTTTTCTCAGCGACTTCATCAAGCAAGTCGAGTACGTCATCGGCCACACAATCTGGTCGAGTTCCAATCGCCATACCAACGACTTGCGGATGTGACAACGGAGCGTCGTACAAGGCACGCAGTTTTTCGACGGGCGCGTACGTATTGGTGGCAGGTTGAAAATAGGCGATGAATTGGTTGACATTATAGAAAGCTTGCAGACGAGTGATTCCAACTTCAAGTTGGTCCATGATATCTTGCCGGGGGATCCGGCGACTCGGGCTAAAACTACGGTTATCACAAAATGTGCAGCCTCCAGTGGTCACGGAACCATCAACATTGGGACATGTAAATCCAGCGTCTAAGCTGACTTTCTGGACGCGCTCGCCAAACACGCCCCTAAAATGGTGGTTCAATGTGTGATACCTGAGCCCAGCATCGCGCCAATTCGGCGTTGGACGTTTAACAGTGTCAGCGCTGTTCATAGAACAATAAATCCGTATTTATTGGTACTTTATCAAAAACAATTTCAATTGGGATTTGACCATTTCCCGTTGTGTCATAAAATAGCAGGTACGGTTAACAGTCATAACCACATTAACCGAACAATTTGAATATTGAAAGTCGTACTAACGGCCGTATCCGTTGATATGTTTCAGCGACCCAATCAAATATCCGATAAACTTTCATACAACTACGCCCCAACCAATCACCACTCTAAACCTCAATAAACAACACGGCAACGACGAATTGGTAACCTAACATGAGTAAATACGGACAACTTGAACCAATCGGCGGCGGCGACTCTATTCCGCTGCTAGATAAAACGCTACTCGTTGGGCGGCGTGAGGGCTGCGACATCGTGTTGCGATTCAAGAATGTTTCCGCACACCATTGCCAACTATACATCAACAAGGGTTACTGGTTCGCCCGCGATTTAAATAGTCGCAACGGGACTCGCGTCGAAGGCATACGTGTTAACACCAAACGACTTGACCCTGGATGCAGTATTCAATTTGCCAAGCATATTTACACCATGGATTACGATCCGGCTGATTTAGGTGCAACAGGTCCACCTCCAGCTGATGATGATGCAGTCCGAACCGTATTGGGCCGCAGTCTCTTGAGCCGCGCTGGTCTTGAACGTCGCGAGCATTCCACCGACCACAAACGACGCTACGACCCCACGAACAACGCCGCTGGTCAAATCGACGACCCCAACAAGCCTCTGTAAAACCGCCGTGTCTCAGTGTCACCTCGCTTGTGCCGCGACCACAATAACTTCACCACACAGACTGCTCCATTGCAAGAACTCTAATTGTAAACGGTCACGCGCCACGATCAGGCCTCTAGAGTGCTATTGCTCGAGGCAACTCCCAAATTAAGTTGGTTGACACTCAACGTTGGAATAGGAGCGTCGGTCCCAGGGGTATTCGATAACGGGAGTAAGAGTGATGTAGGTCTTCAAAGGCTGGCAGGATCGTAGCGCTGGTCACATTTTCGTTTCGCAGCAGCATGCTGCGTTGCACAACGACATGCGGATGGACTAGCGGTGAAAGGCCATCGAAGCTGGCCGGATCGCGAAAACGATCCCCATCGGCAACCACTGTCGACATCAGTAGAACGTAAGTGGCATTCTGCTGAAGGCGAACAGCCTTGTTCAAACGAATGTAGCGAAATGAGTCGCGATACTCTCCGGCGTCTTCTGGCGATACCTGACAGCGGGCGATTTCAATCTGTCCGTCTGGTTCGACGCGGAGAAGTCGCAGAACGTGATTCGCAACAATCCGGCGTTTTTTATTCTGAGCCAGCCGCGTGGAAGGTTGGTCGCGGTCCCGCTCAGTCGGGACCGATCGGGCTCCGCGAGTGGAATCGTCTTTGTCAGCATCATCGAACATGCCAAGGTGAGTGACTAGCTTTTCGCCGCTCCCCTTTTGCAACTGGAATTCGAACCCAATTTCTCCAGTGACGTCGTTTCGCAGGTTATGCCAACCTGGGTGTACGATCATTTCTGGGCCGGCCGCTAGATTCAATTCCCTGGCGTAGCCACGGTTGTGGATTTGCTGAAGTGTTGCTGCCAATTCACGGACAACATGATTAGAGGGGTCGCTGGAAGTATTACCGTCTTCGTAGAGATTTTCACCCAGGTCATAGAAGACCGTCGGAGTAGAAGCACCGCGTGACCCCTGTGCCGCCCAAGGCCTTACTAGGCCACCGTCTACGATGAGCTTATGGGACCCCTGCCTGATTGCCAACGCATCGTTGAGATAAGGTGGTCCCAAGTGGCAGAAGAAAACTCGCGGGCGTGTGTCCGGTACTTCAGGAGTACCCTCCCAGTACGCGAACACGTCGTAACTGTCCTGCGCTTCCTCTGGGGCAAGTGAATGTCCGACAACCCGAGCAAGTGTCGCATAGAGATCGGTCAACGAGACAATCGAGGGATTCAGTTTTCCGCCCTCAAGAACTGCGGGCCATGAAACCATAAAGGGAACTCGAATGCCGCCTTCCCAAAGTTTTGCTTTCTTGCCGCGCAGACCGCCGCTTTCCTGATTGCGGCCCAAGTTGTCGCCGGTGTTCGGCCCGTTGTCGCTGGTGAAGATGACGAGCGTGTTTTCAATCAACTTATGACCACTCCAGCGTGGATCGTCGGTTGCTGTGAGCTTCTCCAAAAGCTTGCCAAAAACGACGTCGTTTTCCAGAACCATGTCCTCTCTATCACCCGCCACCACGTTATCAGAGTAACGGCTCTGCCCTTTGATCGGCGTTTCCGCGATCTCATCAGGAACTGCATAGTCTCCGTCTGGATGCCGTTGAAAGTGATTCGCGTTGGGCACGTAGTAAAGAAAGAACGGTTCGCTAGACTTGGCTGACTGGCGATCAATAAATAACTCGGCTTCACGCAGGTAAAGTGGACCGAGGTTTCGCAGGTCCCAATCCGGTGCGGCAAGGATACGTCCTTCGCGTTTCTTCATGCCGATCAGTTTCATGCGACTGCGATCGGTGAAGGTGAACTGGTCGTTGCGAATCAGAACGCGCGGCTCTGTATCAAGCGGATCTTCCATATTTCCCGGCACGCCGAAATACTCGTCGAAACCATGATGCAACGGACCATCGAGCAGCGGCTTTGTGAAGTCGACATCTTGAAAGTGAAAATCATCAGCGGGATTACCCTCACCGTCGTCAAACGACATGCCAACGTGGTACTTGCCAATGCCGGCTGTACGATAACCATTCCCCTGCAGCATTTCAGGCAGCGTTGTTAGCGCCCGTTGAATCATCGGAGTATTGGGACCATGAGGCAACCAGCCTTGATTCTTCAGGTACGATCGATGAGCAAATCGGCCAGTCAACAGCGAATAGCGAGTTGAACTGCACATTGATGCCGGCGCGTATCCATTCGTGAAAACAATCGAAGAACGAGCAAATTGTTCGAGATTCGGAGTACGCAGCGTCCGGTCGATTGGTGGTGCATTGTGGCTGAGGCGTACTCCAAGATAGGCACTTGTGTCTCCCAGTCCCATATCGTCAGCCATCATGATGATGATATTGGGCTTGGCAGGCCGTTCTGCGGCTTTCACCGCCTCGGAGCGACTAAACAAAACTACACTCACCACGGTAAAAGCACTCACGATGGCCCAGACGCGTAGGTCAACTACAACGGACACAATTATGCCGGGAAAGGGGTATCGGAGTCTCATTTCTCTCCGGATGTTTTAAGAGCGTCACTGTAAGCTTTGGCTTCGTCTGCAAGCTTAGTCAAGTTGGGGACTGCCGTCTCCTCATAGGCCTTAACGGCCTTGCCAGCAGCGACGACCGATATGTTACGAGCCTGGAAATCAGGATTGTCGTTAAGGCCTTTGCGCTTCGCATTGCGTCTTTCGATGGCGTCGTCGACACTTTCAAAAACATGGGGATAGCGGGTTTCGAGGTTGAATTGTCGCTTGGCTGTTTCGGCGACGAGGACTGCCAATTGCTTGTCGCCGGCGGTTTCGAGTTGCGCTCGGACCTGTCCAAGTTCTGAAGTGAACTGCTGCTTGGGGACTCCGTCCTCTTTAAACCTAGCGAGTTCCGGTCTAGTGGAGAGGACGTAAGTATCTTCGGCGCGGGAAGCTCTGTGGATCAACGTTTCCATCGCCTTGAATTCAGGGTCGCTGCTCTTGAGCTCTTGTTTCTTCTTCGCGATGAGTTTGCTAATTTGTTTGTGCGTGATGAATGCCTCTGCGTAGTTAGTCCGCAGAGTAGTTTGGAGCTTGCCATGTTTTGCCACGAGATCGCGGTAGGTTTCATCCTCCAGAGTGAGTCGGGATTTAAGCTTCAAGTACTCAAGTTTGTAATGTTCTGTGGGGTTCCGTTTGACGGGAACGCGGGCGGCCTGGACCACGGTGAATTCCTCGCGAATCTTATCCCAGTTATCCCGCTGACCGGTGGCTCTCCAGACACGGATATTGTCGATCGCTGCGCCGGGCAGGTCAAATTGGAAAGCAAAGTACTGGCGGGTCCGGTCTATGATCGGGTGCTTACCAAGGACAAATTCATGGTCGCTCACGTGGGCCACAATTTCGTCATCCCAGTATTCAACAGTCATGGTCTGCCATTGTTTGCTAGGCGATTTGTGAGTGCAATCGCCAAGATGAGATGGGACAATTCCTGCGTCGCGATCAAGCGGCGTGTTGATCTGGAAATGGTCGGGGCGAATCTGGGTGATGCTGTTGTAACCGCCGCCGCTGCCAGTCACGAGGCGCAGGTCCGTAGTCATTCCCGAGAACTTGAAGTCGAACTGGATGACCGTATTATGAAAAGAAGGGTCTTTGAGGAAAGCTCGTTTGGATTCGGTTGGTTCGATATCAGTACGTAACAACGCGCCGTCGCGGAGAGCGAAATCGGCCTTGAAGCCCCAGCGATCGCTGACGGATTCAGGGTCGAAGTCCTCGGAGAAGATGAGTTCACCGGGCGTGCACATCAAGGTATTGGGCGGGTCGGGTTTCTCAGCAATCGCGATTGCACAAATCGAGAGGCAGAATGCAAAGATGTAAAGCAGAAGGGCAATGGAGCGAACGGTTTTTTTATCGGTTTGCATATTGGTTTGTCGATTAATTTTGTAGTCGGGTTGGCGGGTCAGTTTCCATTTGGATATTTGAAGGTAAGGTTTTCAATGGTGCCTGAAAAGTAGTTCGGCGTCTCATAGTTTCCGACAGGCTGGATCATGTCTGCGCCAATTTGAATGGAGTCGCCCGGTTCGCGACGAATGATGCCCGCTACTGACTTCCCAACGAGCTTGCCGTTCATTTTGAGAAACAGTTCCCCCTTGGAATTCCAGTTGGCCTCGAAAGTGGTAGAACCAGTGATCACGGATGTGGAACGGACCACAGTCCGCTTATTGTTCACGCACGCGGCAAAGCACAAATGATATTCATCGAGATAAACACTATAGCCAGTTCGATTGCCACCGTGAGCGAAGATAACTCCCGCTGGAGAAGCAGGGCGAATGGTGCCCTTGATTTGCAACGAGCGGCCTCCAGCTACCTGCGGTGCACGAAATACGGGTAGCTCGAGCCACGATTCACCGTCCAGATCAAGCGAATTCGTATCGCCCTTGACCCCATGGTTCACAAATCGAAGAAGCTGATTACTGGCAAGAATCGCAATCGTGGGCGCAGGTACGGTGCGTTCGGCCTCGTTATCGAAGGAAAATCCTATTTCATCCGCCCACGCGGAAATTTGGCCAGCCATCACAGCTGCACGTTCTGGGTGTCTGGAAACAAGATTGGTGCTCTCACCTTCATCGGCATCAAGGTCGAATAGCTGGGCTTCGCTACCATCAGGGTTAATCATGAATTTCCAGCGACCGTCACGCAACGCAAAGGTGGGACTCTGATGCTCAGGTTTGCCTCCTTTAAGAATGGCGTGCGGATGGCCATATTGCCAGAACACAGGTTTGTCGCGACTAGAGGCGTTACCTAGGAGAACGTCGCCTCGGTCCAGACCATCAACTTCAGATTCAACAGAAACTCCGGCGAATCGACAGATAGTCGGTGACAGATCAATTGCGCTGACTACGCTGGTCGTGTCTTCGATGCCCGCTGGGATCGTTCCGGTCCAGCGTGCGATGAACGGCATGCGGATACCGCCCTCGAACAGTGACCACTTCCGACCTCGGTACGGACCAGTGAATCCGGCTGGGGGACCTGTCTTGTATTTCCGTGGCCAATCGGTGGGACCATTGTCGCTGGTGAAAAGGATCAGAGTGTTCTTTCCTAGGCCCAGTTCATCAATCGTCGCGATGACCCGTCCAATCTGCATGTCCATGTATTCGAGGACCGCGAAGAAATCGCGAACATAAGGATCGTCGGACACGGTTTTAAACTTGTCGGCACTGCCGGGGCGAGGCACATGCGCGTCGTGTACGTCGTTGGGGAACAGTCGTACGTAGAACGGATCGTCACGATGCCGCCGAATGAAATCAATCGTTCGATCCGTCTGAATCTGCATCCTTTCCCAACGCTCGCAAGGAATGATCTCCCCGTGACCAAGAGCTTTCGCTCTGGCAACGCCATTCGGGTTGGAAATTAAACGATCGCCCAGTCCTTCGAAAGAAACCAACGACTCGTCGAACCCGTAAGCCTGCGGCAGAGGAGCATCGTCCACATCACGTCCACCGCCCATGTGCCATTTACCGAAATGAGCAGTTGCGTAACCGGCAGCCTTCAGCTTCTTTGCAGTCGTCGGGGCCGCCGGATCGAGGTAGTTAGCCATTCCGCGATTCGCGTTTCCAGCACGAGAGTTTAAATACGAGTGGATTTTCCAACGGCCCTGATATTGACCAGTGGTGAGGGCGACTCGCGAGGCGGAACAAATCGGCGAGTTAACATAGAAGTTGGTTAACTTGATACCTTCAGCGGCGAGCTTGTCGATATGAGGCGTCTTGATGAGCGGATTACCAAAACAGCTCGGATCGGCGAACCCCATATCATCGATGAAGATGACTAGAATATTAGGCTTCTCGCTGACTGAATCTTCGGCAGAACTCGATTCGAGGCCTGCCGAAACAACGCTCAGAAAGAGGATGGCCAAGGTATAGTTTTTCATTGTGACAGATCTCGCATTTCTGTTATTTGGCTATTGTCAACTTAAATAAGTATACGCAGATGAGCCACGTCCTTAAAGCAGGCGAAGTGTCACCTCGCTGTCAGGTTGGCACTTGCAACTCGCTTCTGCCACGACCACAATAACGGCACCCCACAGATTGCCCCTTTGCAAGGACTCAAATTGCAAGAGGTAACGCTATGCTCGCGCGGCTCAAAACACTGACAACGGTCGGTCTTAATGCTCACATCGTTGATGTCGAAGTAGACACGCTTAGAAACACCAGTTCACCGAATTCCAGTCCGACGATCACGACGGTCGGGCTTCCTGAAAAGGCTGTACGTGAAAGTAGCCAACGTGTTCGCCGGGCGATAAGTAACGCGGGATTTCGCGCTCCCTATGATCACATCACCATCAACTTAGCTCCGGCAGAACTCCCCAAACACGCCGCGTCGTTCGACCTGCCAATCGCAATTGGCATGCTCGCCAGCACCGACTCACTCACACATGATCGACTCCAAGAATACGCCATCGTCGGTGAACTCTCACTCGCCGGGGAAATGCGACCTGTACGTGGTGCCTTATCGATGGCGATTGCAACGGCAAAGTCTAAGACTCTACGAGGAATTATTGTCCCCTCGGCAAACGGCCCAGAAGCATCTGTAGTCGCAGAAATTGATGTTATCCCCGTCGATACCTTACAGGAAACGGTTGCCTTCTTGGATGGGAAACTAGAAATCCCGCCACTCGAGACATTGGCCAACTCCATGCTACAGGCCAATGATCATCTGCTCGACTACGCCGACGTCCGTGGTCAAGAAATGGCAAAGCGGGCTTTGGTAATTGCTGCTGCCGGCGCTCACAACATTCTGATGATCGGATCTCCTGGCGCCGGTAAAACAATGCTGGCAAAACGATTGCCGACAATTTTGCCGCAACTGACAACCACGGAGTCGATTGAAGCAAGTCAGATATACAGTGTTCTCGGACGACTACCCGAAGATACTCCACTGCTAACGCAGCGGCCGTTTCGTTCACCGCACCATACAATCAGCCAAGCTGGTCTTGTGGGCGGTGGCAGCGTGCCGTTACCTGGGGAAATATCGATGTCCCACAACGGCGTGTTATTTCTCGACGAGTTGCCTGAGTTTTCGCGACAAACCATCGAGGTCCTGCGACAGCCGATGGAAGACCAGCAGGTCACGATATCGCGAGCCAAAGGTTCAGCCACATTTCCTGCTAACTTTATGCTAGTGGCTGCCATGAACCCCTGTCCCTGCGGGTTCCGTAACGACCCGCATCGCAGTTGCCAATGTTTCCTGCCTTTAGTCGAACGGTATCTCGCAAAGATTAGCGGTCCGATGCTGGATCGGATTGATATCCAAATCGAAATTCCAGCCGTACCTTTTAAAGATTTATCGTCTGCTGTGGATGGCACTAGCAGCAGTCAAATGGTTTCCGGAGTGCAACGAGCCAGGATAAAACAAGCGGCGAGATTCAAAAATCTTGTGTTTCGGCATAATTCGCAAATGCCGGGACCACAAATCCGTAAACTGTGTCACCTAACAGCTGACGCTCGTACAACACTCGGTCAGAGCATCAATGAACTAGGGTTCTCCGCTCGTACACACGACAAAATTCTACGTGTTGCCCAAACCATCGCTGATATCGACGACGCCGAGGAAATCGATACCCACCATATCCACGAAGCCGTCAACTATCGTCTACTGGACCGCCGCTATTGGAATCGCTAAAACATGCGCTGCAGGAAGCTACGTGCTCAGACATAACTGTCAAAAATATCAACAGCCTCCCAGCTATCTTTATTCTCGGCAATGAACGTTAAATGTCGCGGAGCGGTTTGATAGACGTCATGCGCGGCCTTATCAGTAAACACTACGTGCAGTCCGACATCGTATGTTTGATTATTCACGGGACGGTTAAACTCAGCGCCCCGTGCACCTACGCTGTAATAAATGACTCCGTCATGATCCGTCAAATAACGATTACAAGCGTCAATCAACGCTTGTACCGTTTCAGTCGTCGATTCTTTTAACGTAAAAAACACTATGTGGGCAACTTGTTTTCCTGACACGTCCAACCTCTCCTTCAATCGAAATACATAAAATACAAATCCATTATTCTCGCGAGATTTTCATTGTCACCGATGTGCCCCTTGAGGGATAGGGTCCGAAAAACAAACCGTTTGTGCGAGGACGATCGAAACTAGATTCATTTTGCGAGCGGGAACTCGCGGGTACGAAACATGGCACCCTTTCCATCGCCGTCCCGGTCCCAGATGACCAACGCCTCCACATCGGGGAGTTTGCGAACTAATCGCAATCCACGGCGGGGTCCGAGCACGCTCACCGCGCTTGCTAACGCATCGGCCTCCATCCCATTCGCTGCCCATACGCTAACGCTACTGCGAACCTGTATTGGCATCCCCGTTCGGGGGTCCAAGATGTGTGAGTACCGCTTGCCATCAATCTCGACGAATTGGAAAGCGTCGCCACTAGTCGCCACCGCACCGTGCGACTGCGGCTGTAACAGAATCGGGGGGCCCGCAGCAGATAACGCTCCGATGCCAGTAGGCCATCCCGCACTGTTCGGCGGCGCGGCACCAAAACGGACGTCACCGCTGGCGTTTACTACAGCTCGAGTTATACCCAGTTTCTCTAAACTCTTCAGCGCTTCATCCGCCGCATAACCTTTACCGATGGCGCCTAAATCAATCAACAACCCTGGCTTACTTATCGTGACGCTCTGATCGAATGGGTTAAACATAAGTTTATCGAATCCAACGAATTGCAATTCTTCTGCAAGTCGCTGTTCGCTCGGCAATTCCCGCTGTCGCCGCGCGCGGCGCCATAACTTGGTCACACGTCCAATCGTCACATCAAATGCACCATGCGACAAATGACTCATCCGCTTTGCATACATCAAAACTTCCCACAATTCATCGCTTACTTTGATTGCCTCATTTGCCGTGGCATTGCTGCACAATTGACTCAACTCACTATCAGCGCGATAGTTGCTCATGCATTGTTCGAGATCAGCAATACGCGAAAAAGTAACTTCAAATGCTCGAGTCGCGTCCATTTCCGAGCGGGCGTACAAGTCGATACGAAATTCCACTCCCATCAAATATTCAGATTGCGAAAACCGTTGTAACTCGGGAGCACTATATGCAGCTGTACCAGTTATTCCTATGGTTTCTACTAAAACCAAGAACGAAAATAGTCGCAGCATAGTTTTTCCCAACGATCGACTTATTGAATACAACATTGCGATTTTACTCAATTTTCTACCACCAACTGAATACTTATTAATAATTGGTTGTACTCAACGTCCTTTGCGATTATGCTAAAAGGCAGCGGAATTGGGAGTAGTATCTACAACGCATATGCGCAGACCAGCCCCGCTAACGCTATATAATAACAGATAATAGTAACTAATTAACAACGAGTGACAAAACGCGTACAGAGCGTTGGAGAATTTATTCCATGACGAAAGAAACACCCTCTAAAACGGGCTCACGCCGAGACTTTATCAAAAAATCAACCATCTTAGTAGCTGGCAGCACAGTAGCTGGCAACCTACAAATCGCTCGAGCTGCGCATCCTTACGGTGATGAAACAATCAAGATCGGACTCGTCGGCTGTGGTGGTCGCGGTACCGGAGCTGCTGTGCAAGCGATGAATACAAACGGTGAGGTCAACATTGTGGCGATGGCTGATGTCTTTGACGATCGACTGCAAGGATCCTATCGCGCTATCAAAAGTAAGCATGGTGAGAAAGTCAAAGTGACTAAGGAAACCATGTTCACTGGACTCGATGCCTACAAAAAAGTGCTCGAAGCTGATATCGACCTGATCATTTTAGCAACACCTCCCGGCTTTCGTCCTTTACATTTCGAAGCAGCCGTAAACGCTGGTGTCCACGTCTTTATGGAAAAGCCTGTTGCGACAGATGCACCAGGGGTACGCCGAGTACTCGACGCCAACAAGATTGCCGTCGACAAAAATCTCTGTGTGCAAGTTGGCTTGCAACGACGCCATGAACCAGCATACATCGAAACGATCGATCGCCTAAAGAACGGCGCGATTGGCGATATTAATCTGGGCCGCGTCTACTGGAATGGTGGTGGCGTCTGGGTTCGCCCTCGTCAAGACGGTCAGTCAGAACTTGAGTACCAGATGCGAAATTGGTACTATTTCAATTGGCTATGTGGCGACCACATAGACGAACAACACATCCACAACATTGATGTCATGAATTGGCTTGAAGATGGTTTCCCCGTCTCCGCACAGGGCCAAGGTGGTCGCGAAGTTCGCAATGGCATCGACCACGGTGAGATATTTGACCATCACTTTGTCGAATACACATACGCCAGTGGATTGAAACTATTCAGTCAGTGCCGTCACATCCGTGGCTGTTGGAATTCTGTTTCCGAACACGCTCACGGCTCAAAAGGTACTTGCGACATGCGTTCAGGTATTATTTGGGATAGCGATGGAAAAGAAACGTTCCGAACCAAAGGCACGCGTAGTGGTCATCAACAAGAACACCACGATATGTTTGCAGACCTCCGTGCAGGCCGCATTCCTAATGAAGCAGCCTATGGTGCCAAGAGCACGATGACTTCGATCCTTGGTCGCATGGCAACCTACTCGGGTCAAATGATCAAATGGGATGACGCTATAAATTCTGAGCTTAAACTTTGTGATGTCGATTCTTTGCATTCACTAGATGACGAGGCACCGCTGAGTCCGGACGCTGACGGCAAATATAAAGTAGCCATTCCTGGTGACAAGAATACGGTTGTGCTCTAAAACGCACATCGAAAATAACCGCCCGACGATCTCGTTGCATGCGATTAGATCGTCGGGTTTTTTTATCCTTCATTATTAATCGTGCAATCCGCACATTTGGAAAATCAGTACGGCTTATATGAGACTTTTGCTGCTAATATTGCTCGTCGCAACTTGTACCGTGTTTGTCGGATGCCAAGATAAAACGGAACGCGACGACACAAACTCGGAAAACACCCCACCTCAGAGCTCAACGGACCCAGAAGACGAGATACTCAATACGGACTCCGCTAGTAATTCGGCTGTTCCAAAGGGGCAATCCCGTCACTTCAACTTCACTTATGCGGGAGCCCTAACAGACGTTCAGCCAGGTGCCAAAGTTTCAGTCTGGTTGCCGATCGCTACCGATACACATGAACAGGCGATTCTGAACAAACAGATTGACGTACCAGGTGAATACGAGATAAATCGAGAATTACGGTTTGGCAATCACATCCTCTACTTCCAAGCTACTGCAGATAAGCATGGCGAAGTTCCGTTTAAAATTAGTTATGAACTAGAACGACGTGAACACCTGACGATCCTGCCCGAAGATTTCCAAGAGAGTCAAACCGAATTGTTTATCTCAGCAAGCCGATTTGTCCCGACGTCAGCAAACTTATTGGACCAGCTTATCGACCGCAAGGAACTTGACAAAGACGGCCTCCGTCGAGGACGACAATTGTACGACGCTATTAACACTCACATGAAATACGATAAGCCCGAAGGCGGCGAGTGGGGACGCGGCGATTCCGAATGGGCTTGTAGCAGTCAACACGGTAACTGCACGGATTTCCACAGCTTGTTCATCTCCATCTGCCGCGAACAAAACATGCCAGCTCGATTTGAAATAGGATTTCCAATTCCTGAACAACGGGGCGAGGGCACGGTTGGCGGTTACCACTGTTGGGCCAAGTTTGTCGCCGACAAACAGTGGATTCCGGTCGATATCTCCGAAGCGGACAAGGACCCATCAAGGGAGGATTATTACTTTGGTAGCCTCACCGAAAATCGGGTGACCTTTACGATTGGTCGTGACCTAGAACTCGTACCCAAGCAACAAGCTGGGCCCGTGAATTTTCTGGTATATCCCTATGCTGAAGTCGACGGGAAACAACATTCGTTTTTTCGCAAAGGCTTTGAATATTCCGACCTATAGTCCGCGATTGAAACAATCGCCTAGACGGAAGTACTGCCATGTCCGCTGATTCGAACAGCCCCCAAGACGAAACACAACAACTTGACATCATTGCCGTGGGTGCCCACCCAGACGACGTCGAGATTGCCTGCGGAGGAACACTCGCACGGATGGTCCAGCAAGGATACCGCGTCGGCATTGTTGATTTGACCGACGGCGAACCAACGCCACTCAGCCCGGGCCCTGAAGTTCGACTGCAAGAAGCGAGCCAAGCCGCTAAAGTGCTAGGTGTCCACAAACGGATCACGATGGAACTGCCTAACCGACGATTGTTCGATAGTTTTGAAGCACGCGTGGCCTTGGCTAAAATTTTTCGCCAATATCGCCCTACGGTCGTACTTGGATTTGGAGATAAGACACCGATGGCTTCGCCGGATCACTATCAAGCGATGCTCATTACAGATGCCGCCGTCTTTTATTCACGATTATGTAAATGGCCAGATCATTTTGGCGATGTTCCGCCGCATATCATCTCTCGCCAGCTCTATTTTCGACTCGCATTTGAACCGATGCACGGTATCGCCGCCTGCGGCCATATCACGACAGATATCAGTGAAACGCTGGAACAAAAACTGGATTCCATCCGCTGCTATGCCACTCAGTTCCCAGCGGAAAAGAACCATGTCTATGAACGCGTTAAAGCGTTCGCGACGCAGGTGGGCGCCGAAGCGGGATATCTCGCTGGCGAAATATTCTATCCCACTCGTTCACTGGGCACGCCAGACCTCATGCAAACTCTTTTCCCAAAAGAGTAAACCGCTTCACTCCAATCGGGGAAAGACGTCGGATTTAACTTGAAATCCATCGGCCAGTGTGTTGGTCTGGCTGAACAAACCAGCAACAGCCAGCACTTCACCGATAGCCTCTTGTGAGACTCCCAGCTTTTTCAGCGCTGCGGTGTGGGAATTAATGCAGTAACTGCAACCGTTTGAGGCCGACACGGCGACAGCAATCATCTCTCTTGTTTGAGGT
The DNA here is from genome assembly GCA_963934735.1 of uncultured Planctomycetaceae bacterium. Taxonomy (GTDB): domain Bacteria; phylum Planctomycetota; class Planctomycetia; order Pirellulales; family Pirellulaceae; genus UBA721. Next base: position 13,336 of record CAWVZW010000041.1, on the reverse strand, counting down.
GACAGTAATCCCTCTCGGCCAGAATCTTCGGGATGCATGATCGCTTTTAGCTGGTTCCAAACCTGCTCTAACTGCGGCGGATAAACTGCTAACACCTTCCAAAAGTTCGGAATAAATTTGATCCCTTTGACTCGCTTAATGTCCGCGTAAATCTCAGCTACTAACCCTGTCGCGTCCTCTTGCTCAACTGGCACCACCGTGGCAATGCGTTCCGTTTCATTTCCCATGTAATCGGCTCCATTTTTGACTAGAGGATTCAGTGTTTGTTTCCGTGCCTTTGGTTGTAACATATCAACTTTAGAATGTGCTATAACCAAAGACATGAAACGTTTTTTAGCTCTCACTTTATTCACATCCTGATTGTTACTGTCCATCATTTCGCAAGAGAATTTATCATGACTACCAATACACCCGGCTTCAATCGACGACAATTTGTTTTAGCCGTAACAGCCACTGCCTCCGCACAAGCTTTACTCTCAAACAAAGCTGTTTCCGCCCGGGAATACGGTCCAGGAGCCGCTCCGACAAGGTATCCCGATCCGGATGTTGTCACAATCGACGATGAATTCAACAATTACAAACAGGGCAACGCTGCTATTAATCGCTTATATCATAGCCCTAAGATGATATGGGCCGAGGGATGTGCGTGGAACGGCGTGGGAAGATATTTACTTTGGAGTGACATCCCCAACAACACTCAATTAAGGTGGCTCGAGGAAGATGGACATGTCTCTACTTTCCGCAACCCAGCTCAGAATAGTAACGGCAATACATTTGACACAACCGGCCGGCAGATTTCCTGTGAACACTTGACGCGTGCAGTTGCGCGTTACGAATACGACGGAACACGCACCGTCTTGACCAAGACCTACGGTGGTAAATCCTTAAATGCTCCAAATGATGCCGTTGTTCATCCGGCTACTGGGGACATCTTCTTTACGGATCCCGGCTACGGCGGGTTAATGGATTTTGAAGGCCGTGAAGCTGAGAACAAAGACAACTGGCCACAGCCATATCAAAAAGAATCGGTCTATCGAATTGATGCGAAGACGACGAAAGTCCACAAACTAACCGATGAAATCTACAAACCAAACGGACTCTGCTTCTCTCCCGATTATAAAAAGTTATATGTCGCCGATACCGGTGCAAGTCATTATGACGATGCTCCTCGCAATATAAAAGTCTGGGACGTCCTCGAACAAACTGATCTGAAAAATGGCCGGGAATATGCTTCCATGATGCTCGACATCACTGACGATGAAGGCAACACACAATCCAAGGGAGGCTTTGCCGACGGCATCCGGGCGGACGTGGCCGGTAACGTTTGGGCCAGCGCTGGCTGGGTCGGAGAAGGCTATGACGGAGTGCACATTTTCAACCCACAAGGAAAGCGGATCGGACAAATCTTGTTGCCCGAAATTTGTGCCAACGTTTGCTTTGGTGGCACCAAACGAAACCAACTCTTCATGTGCGGTAGTACGTCGCTTTACAGTGTCTATGTTGGAACTCGTGGCGCACATTTCTGTTAACACAACACAGGTTCGCCGTAACTCGGCGTGCGTTTGATCAGCAAGATTCGGAAGGTTTGGGCGCTTCCGCTGAAACTCGCAATGCGTCCACAAACAACATCGCATTGGGGATGTAGAGTTTTGCTCCGGCTTCATCGCGAAGTATCGTGTAACGCAAATCAGTGCTAATCACTAGACCCTCATGCCCTTTGACTTTGATGTAATCCGATTTTACGAACGGTTTATAAATCAATATCAGCACGCCGGCGAGCACATTGGAGATCACATCTTTGAGCGCAAATCCCAAAGCAAAACCCGTGAGCCCGAGACCTGTAACAAGCGCTGAGACATCGACTCCAAGGTTGGACAACGAGGTGACTAACCCCATCAACAAAACGCCTACCTTTACCACCCGGCCCATAAATTCCGCTAATTCTTGGTTGATATGCCGACTAGCGCCGACTCGCATAGACGCACTCTGCAGGATGCGAGCGATGACATAGAAAGCCAGCATAATCAGGCAGGCAACGCCAAAAGCGGACAGACGTCCCACCCAATCGATGCCATCAAACCACCTTAAATCGACCGTTGCGGAATCATCGCCGTCTGCAGCAAAAAGCAAAACCAATTTCAAGTTCATCGAAACCTATTCCTCTCGCGTATAGATTATCCAAGCCAGTCGCGTAACGGTAACGGAGCAGCACGCCAAAAGGGTACTAATAACCGACTCATACGTCGAGGGCGATTTTCAATAGCGCGGATACGTTTATCGCAGAAAAGCTGTCGCGACTGGAGCGGGGCAGGGCACAGTGTTGCCCGTATATTCCAAAGCCCCTGTATCTTGATTAATACGGAACAGTGCGATGGAATTTGTGCTCTGGTTCAAGGCCAACAAAAACTGTCCGCTGGGGTCGATACCGAAACTTCGTGGCGTTTCGCCTTGCGTACCTTCGTTTTCCACATACGTCAATTTCCCCGTCTGCTGGTCAATCTGATATACCACAATCGTGTGATGTCCGCGGTTGGATCCGTACAGAAATTTTCCCGAGGGATGCACATACATCTCGGCTGTCGACTGCCCCGCTTGTTTTGTTTCACCAGTCGGTAAAGTTGAAATAACTTGCAGCGATTGCAGTTTGCCCACTCGGCCGTTATAGGAATACGCTGTCGCAGTCAGATTCAATTCGTTGATACCAAAGGCAAACTTTCCATTAGGATGAAATGTGAAGTGTCGTGGTCCAGCACCAGGAACTGCTTTGACAAACGGGTCAACGGCAGGCGTTAACAGTCCCTTGCGAGCATTTAAACGATACGTCAATACTTGATCCATGCCGAGGTCTGAAACAGCGACGAAGCGATTATTCAGATCAACATCGATCGAGTGAGCGTGCGCAGATTGTTGGCGTGGATCGATACTCGAACCAGAATGTTGAATAACACATGTGGCCTCACTAAGCGAACCATCCCTGCCAATTTTATAGGCTGCGATGCTACCACCGGTATAGTTGGCCACAGCAACACAACGTCCACTGCGGTCAATCATCAAATGACACGGATGATCACCGTGAGACAACTGTGAATTGAGCTTCGTCAAGGTTCCCGTTAGTTGGTCGATGGAATAGGCAGTAATACCGCCACCTGGTTTCCCCATAAATTCGCTTGTTTCGTTCACCGCATACAAATACTTGCCGCTCGGATGCAGTGCAACAAAAGAAGGTTCCTCGGATTTCGTGACTCCTTCAATTCGAGTCAATGTACCTTTGTCCGCATCTAAGTAAAATGCGTAGATGCCTTCACTTTCACCAGATGTGTAGGTGCCAATATAGACAATGCAATCTGCTGAATTAGATCCCGAGGTCGCGGTGGGTAGCATCGCCAGCATAGTAAATACCAATTGAATCATAAGGAGGAAGGTTATCTTTTTCATATTGCTGTTCACTTCGTATTATTTGCTGCAAATTTGTGATTCAATTGGTGGGTAAAAAACCCCCACGCCTTGAGAACCTTCGCAGGCCCTCACAAGCGTGGGGAGATTGTAAGCATCCGCAAAAACCTGGAATTGCAAAGTGCTCAGTGTCCTTTATTTCATTGTGGGGCTTAGTCCCAATTCAGCGAACCGCCACTTTGGTATTCGGTAACTCGAGTTTCAAAGAAATTCTTTTCTTTGGATAAGTCCATCGTTTCGCTCATCCAAGGGAAAGGATTCGACGAACCGTACTGAGCTGGCAAACCGATACGTTCTAGTCGGCGGTCGGCAATATACTGTACGTAATCAGTAAACAGATCACCGTTGAGTCCCATGACACCATTGGGCAGACAGTCTTGGGCATAGTCGATTTCTAGCTCAACACTGCGGCGAATTCGAGCGATCATTTGTTCTTGGAATTCTTCCGTCCACAACTCCGGATTTTCAGCTTTGATCCCATTGATCAGATCCAGTCCGAAGTTCAGGTGAATGGTTTCATCGCGAAGGATGTACTGGAATTGTTCTCCAATGCCAGTCATCAGATTTCGACGATGGAATGAAAGCACCATCACGAACCCTGAATAGAAGAATATACCTTCCATGATCAAGTAAAACCCGATTAGGTTTTTCAATAGTGTCTGGCCACCCTCGAAGGTTTCGCAGGTGAAATCGGGATCGAGGATCTCTGCAGTCAACTCCATTTCAAACTCATCTTTAGCAGCGATCGACGGTATCTCACGATACATGTTGAAGATCTCGCCTTCATCGAGTCCTAGGCTTTCCACAACATATAGGAAAGTGTGTGAGTGGATGGCTTCTTCGAATGCTTGACGCAATAAGTATTGGCGACATTCGGCGTTCGTAACATGACGGAAAATCGCTAAGACTAAGTTGTTACCGACTAGGCTTTCTGCAGTCGCAAAGAACCCGAGGTTACGCATGATCACGAGCCGCTCATCATCTGAGAGTTTATCGGATTTCCACGTCTCGATATCTTTGGTCATCGGCACTTCTGTGGGCATCCAATGATTTGCACAACCATTGTTGTAATGCTCCCACGCCCAATGATATTTAAGCGGCATCAATTGATTGACATCAACTTGGTTACAGTTGATCAGTCGTTTACTACTTGCGTCTACTCGACCTGGATCGCTCGTAAGTAGTTCTTGTCCTTCTGGAGTGGTCATCCGTGGGCTCCTGTCTTCACATTCTAGTTATTATTGATTATTGTTTTTATTCGTAAGGTCTCGCAGTTACGGCATTCGCCACAACTACTCGCAAGCTTCACAATCGCCATCGAGGCTACAAGCGCTCGTGACCGCGGTCGCGGGTAACGATGGTTCATCCCGGTCAACGGAAATATCGCCAGAGGCGCTATCGCTTTTCATCCAACGCGGTTGCACGCCGAATTTATTGATATCGACGGTCGATTTTTCAACCTGAGTCGCCGCGAGCGTTCGTAGATAATAGGTAGTTTTCAATCCTTTTTCCCATGCCGACATATACATGCTATGTAGTTTTTTACCGCTAGGTTCGGCCATATAAAGATTTAGAGATTCACCCATATCTATCCATTTCTGGCGTCGCGAGGCACACTTGATGATCCACTCGGGGTCAATTTCAAAAGCGGTGTGATAGCGTGATTTCACATCCTCCGGCACGCGATCGATCTCTTGTACAGATCCATCATAGTATTTGAGGGCTTCCAGTAAATCACTGTCCCACAAACCACGTTCCTTCAATTCATCAACCAGATCGATTGTGATTTGAGTAAATTCACCTGACAGATTGCTCTTTACATACAGGTGTTTATAAGAAGGTTCGATCGACTGACACACGCCAACAATAGTGGAGATGGTAGCTGTCGGGGCGATTGCCATAACATTACTGTTACGCATTCCGTTTTTACTAATGGCTTTACGGATCACATCCCAATCCAAGGTCGTGCTCCGATCAAGATCAACAGCACAGCCACGTTCTTGCTCGAGCAAGTCGATGGTATCAATTGGCAACAGGCCACGATCCCATTTCGAACCGATATAACTGGAGTAGGTTCCGCGTTCACCAGCTAGTTCCGAGGAAGCCTTCAGCGCAAAATACGAAATCGCTTCCATACTGCGATCGGCAAATTCAACCGCCGCATCACTGGCATAACCGACACCGAGACGGAACAACGCATCCTGAAAACCCATCAAGCCCATTCCAACTGGACGGTGACGTCGATTGGAATTCTCAGATTCTTTGGTCGGATAGTAATTGATGTCAATCACATTATCGAGCATTCGCATAGCTGTCGTGACGGTAATTTCCAACTGTTCTAAATCCAGTTTTCCATCTCGTACGTGAGCGGCAATATTAATGCTGCCAAGATTACATACCGCCGTTTCTTCAGCCGTCGTATTGAGCAAGATTTCAGTACAAAGGTTACTGCTATGCACAACACCAACGTGGTCTTGTGGAGAGCGGATATTTGAAGGATCTTTCCAGGTAATCCAAGGGTGGCCTGTTTCGAACAGTCGCGTCAGCATTTTTCGCCACAATTCAACGGCTCCAACTCGACGGTGCATGCGCATTTTTCCGTCATCCGCTTGGCGTTCGTATTCTTCATAACGCTCTTCGAAAGCTTTGCCATACAAGTCATGTAAGTCGGGAACTTCGTCCGGGCTAAACAATGTCCATTCGGCGTTATCTCGCACTCGTTTCATAAACAAGTCAGGGATCCAATTGGCCGTGTGCATGTCGTGCGTACGGCGGCGATCGTCACCCGTGTTACGGCGAAGGTCCAAGAATTCTTCAACATCAAGATGCCATGTTTCCAAGTAAGAACAGACGGCGCCTTTTCGTTTACCGCCTTGGTTGACTGCAACCGCGGTATCATTGACAACTTTCAAGAACGGGATCACGCCTTGACTTTGGCCGTTGGTACCACTGATGTACGAATTGGTTGCACGCACATTGGTCCAGTCATTTCCTAGACCACCAGCCCACTTCGACAACATTGCATTATCAGACACACATTTAAAGATGTGCTCCAGATCATCAGTGACTGTCGATAAGTAGCAACTGCTGAGCTGAGGGTGTTTCGTGGCTGAGTTGAATAAGGTTGGCGTGGCTGAGGTGAACCAAAACTGGGATAACACGTTATAGAATTCAATAGCGCGTTGTTCTTTCTGGTCACCTTCCTCAATTGCTAGCCCCATTGCCACTCGCATCCAGAAAAACTGCGGTGTTTCGATTCTGCGGCCATCAATATGCAATAAGTACCGGTCGTAAATAGCTTGGAGGCCAAGGTACTTGAAATTATGATCGCGTTCTGGCTGCAGCGCTTCCGCAATTTGAGCCAAATCAAAATCACGAAGAGATTCACATAGGCGTTCGGCATTGATGCCATCGATAATGTAATGTTCAAACCGTGAACGATACAGCGATTCAATCCCTTCAAAATCTGGGGCTGCTTGCAATGCATCGTTATAGATAACCATCAACATCAAACGCGATGCTAGTGTGTCGTATGCAGGGTCACGTTCGATACTGGATCGAGCCGCGAGTATCATTGTGCGATATATTTCCGTCGAAGAAATACCGTCAAATACCTGTCGCATAACTTCGTCTAAAATTTCATCAACGCTACAGAATTCTTCCAAGCCTTTACTTGCCGACAACAACCTCGCTCGTACTCGGCCTTGATCAAACGGAATTCTTGCACCATCTTCTAGCGTAATGTGAATGCGTTTTGCTTCTTCGCCTTCGCTCGTATCTTCTGCTCTCAGCGCTCGCACCTTGGCGTGCTCGCTGCGATAGACGATATAACGGCGGGCAATGCGGTAATGTCCCTGCCGCATTAGTTCTAGCTCGACGAAGTCCTGAATCTTTTCGACTTCTACTCCGTCGTCCGTGCCAGCTAAGGGCGCCAACTCGGAGGTCACACCGTCAACCATGCGGTGAATCTCTTGTTCAACAACATCTTCAATCGGTTGAGATTGAGCCAAATTCAACTCGGCTCGAAAAGCATTTGTTATCGCTGTCGTTACCAATGTGGTTTCGTAAGGTACAATTCTTCCATCTCGCTTACGAACAATCCAATCTGCCTGCGCACGTATCATCTGTCACTCCTTTGTAGCTGCTACCATTTGCTCGGTAGCGTTCGACTTCCTATCTAATCCTGCCTATTCATCATATAGCTTCTGAGCACTATATAACTTCTTGGCACTCGGCTTCGTGACATGTAGGCGCTACAGTCAAACCAATCAACAAGTTTCAAATGCCTAGTTGCATCTAGTATCAAATGATTGGCCTGGCTATGACAACTACTGCCACAACAGTTCGAAAGAACTTGAACCAATGCCGTGCTCACAAGCGAGCTCTAGCATATTAGCTATTATTAGAATTCGACCTTTTTCAATCCGTGGTCTAAAACAATCCATTTTGGCAACTACTGTTTGCGAGTCGCCTTTTCGTTTGTCGTCGATCAATCCTTGAAGAAAGCTCTATCCTACTAGCCTTCAAATTCCGTCTTATCACTAGTCTAACAAATCCTGACGAATTTTGCCAAAACTTGTCTTAGTTCATCCAACATTGATTAACTCCAACTAGCGACGTGGAGACAATATATCGTAGGAGGGGTTCAAGTCAACACTATATCTGGTAGTTTCTCAAAACCATTTGATTTTTTCGTCACTTCTTTTTATTAAGTGCTAGCACGGGGACATTTCATTTCGTAATCAGTCGCAACGGTGAAACAATTACAACGGATCTACTTTTGAAGCGTACACCAGCACGACCACCAAAAATCAACTTATGGTATCAAAGATGAACCCCAGCCACTATATATTGTGTATTCGGCCGTTTTCAGCCCTAGCATTAGTTGAATTCTAGGACTAGTGACTGTAGTCCTCGTATTTTACGGAAATTACAGATCCGCCTGACCTTAGTTGGCTGCATCATAAAAAACCGCAGATACCCGTACCGTTTCAGTGCAAGGTCTAACTCAGGATAAATATCGCGAGTCCAAAAAGCCGATTTATAGAAGTGATGCTGTATCCAGACATTAGCAAAGCAACGAGTCATAATGAGTACCACGCCCGTCAATCCAGTTGCACCATTCTCCGTAGGAGACGCGCGTAAAGCCGTTGGTGACCTATTCAAGCATAATCCATTTATTTATTGGATTGACTTTATTGCTTGCTGGGCCGTCGGTATGTTCATTTACACTCACGGACGAACCTACGCCGCCAAACTTTACCTCAATGATTTCAACATCTGGAAGGTCGATTGGATGTACTATCCGGCTGACATTTCCACCACCTGGATTCTCTATATCACCTTCACGATCGTGGCGGCCTTGCTCTATTACCGCATCGCCATGTTCATCCATGAGATTGTACACATGAGTGGCCGCACGATGATCGCATTTCGATTTTTCTGGAATGCGTTCTGTGGCATTCTCTTTCTTGCACCTTCCTTCGTTTATTACCCGCACCTCGACCATCATCGCCGCCGCCATTACGGCACTGAACGAGACGGTGAATATCTTCCGCTGGCTCGGCGAGGTCCGAAACAAATTGTGTTATTCATGCTGCACCCATTAATCGTACCGCCTCTGGTTTTCGTTCGGTTCCTGTTTTTTACACCGTTGGCTTGGACCGTCCCCGGTTTTCGAAAGTTTGTCCATAAGCGTTGTTCGTCGATGATTATTGATCCCACCTATTGCCGACAACTTTCATCTCCAGGCTCCGAACGCATGTTCTACCTGCAGGAGTTTTTCTGTTTTCTATGGCTCGCAGCCCTCGTGACATACGTTGCAGTAACCAAGAAAACATTACCGTGGCCCTTCTTCATTCAATCCTATACAACGGCAGTGATCATTCTCACGCTCAACGCCCTGCGAACACTCGGCGCCCATAATTGGGAAAACGACTTTGGCCAAATGAGCTTCGAAGAACAACTACTTGACTCAGTCAACTATCCGCAAAACCCAGTCATCGGTGAAATATGGGCGCCGGTTGGTCTACGCTATCACGCGCTGCACCACCTTTTCCCGAGCATCCCGTACCACAACCTGGGCATCGCACACCGCCGTTTAACAAAACAATTACCGGCTGACTCGCTCTATCACAACACATCACAAACCACGCTTACGCGACAACTAGTTGGCCTGTGGAAACGAGCTAAACGGTCGACTCAAAACTAACACTAACTCAACTGGACTATAAAACCACTAGACGAAACCCTAACGCATTGGTAACAATGCACCGTACGCTTCGACACCGTCCTAGCCATAAGGCAATATCATGACTTACGCCATCCAACATTACCCGCGCCGTTTTACCATAGCTTCTGTACTGATCGCAGGGCTTGTCGTCGCTAGCTCAGTCTTGTCTCACGCCCAGCAACCCGCCGTGGCTCCAGACTTAGATGCAAATTTGCCACCCAGTGCGAAACCTCGAGAAGTCAACAGTATTGGTATGACATTCGCCATATTGGATGCCGGAGTATTTCAAATGGGAGCGCCGGAATACGTAGTGCAAGTAGCACTTGGCGGGGATCGGTTCCGTTCTGGTCAAATATTCGTCGTGGATGATCAAGCCGGCAAGACCCAACGCTTTGAGTTATTCGACATCGACACTGCCAAAAATTATTTATACAACCCTGTTCGCTTTAGCTCGGGCAAGACGTCAAACCAACCGTCCAATCCAGCTCAAATCGCTCAAAGCATGGCCAAGGCCATAAACGATCAAACCACCGCCGGTAACTTAGAAATCGCTGTCACTGTCGCCGGTACCAGTATGCATTTCAAAGGGATTGGTCTATTCAGTGCGGGCCGAGTGAACACGGATAATGACAACCGCGTCATCGTCAGAAAGCCAGATCCCTTTGCCAGCAACGACGAACGTCCACAACATCTCACAGAGATCACGGAAACTTTGATTCTAGGTGTTACCGAAGTAACGCAACAACAATGGAACCAAATCATGGGCAGTAACCGCAGCACGGTCCAAGGTCCCCATCTCCCGGTTAACAACATTTCCTATACACAAGCGATCGACTTTTGCACCAAACTCTCGGCACTGCCAGCAGAGCAGGCCGCCGGACGTACTTACCGTCTGCCAACCGAGGCCGAATGGGAATACGCGTGCCGTGCCGGAACCACCACTCCATATAACTACGGTCAAAACGCCAGTAATCTTACCGACTACGGCTGGTATCGAGACAACGCGGAACAGATCCAAGCCATCGCTGGAAAGCAATGCAATCAATGGGGATTATTTGACATGTATGGCAACGTCTCTGAATGGTGCAATGATATTTACTCTGCAGAATACTACCGCAACGCACCGACGGATAAAAACCCTAGCGGTCCAACCACGGGGCCGCATCGAGTCCTTCGCGGTGGCAACTTTATGTCACAAGCTTCTTCATGTCGGTCCAGTTATCGTGGACAAGCATCCGCTGCCGTCGAAAGCCAACTCAACGGCATACGAGTTGTGTGCATCAAGAAATAAGCCCGTACTGACTGCTCATCGACGACAACTGTAGAAAATCGCTGGCGGCATATTGCGCCAGACAATCGGGCTGACAGAAACCGAATCAAACACGCCCTCAAGAACCGAGCGAAACCGTTTGGCACTACTCAATGGCAGTCCATGCAAATAGGCAAATGTGATAAACTGGCCCTGCTCACTGAGCACGCTAAACATGGCGTCTAATAATTCGTTTTGCAACTCTTCCCCAAACGCTGTCCAAGGCAAACCGCTGATGATAGCATCAACGCTGGGCATCTCTTCCGAATCGCAAATCGAGCGAATATCACCCACCGAGCCAATGCGTATTTTGACCGTGGGACAGTGCTTAGCCAGCACGGCAACAAAGCGATCGTTTAATTCAACGGCAAAAAATCTCTGCTCCGCTGACAATCTCGCGGCAATGTGTCGTGTAATCGCACCCGTTCCAGGGCCATATTCGACAATATTTTTCGCGGTTTCCCAGTCCACTTCATCGAGCATCTTATTGGCCAAAATCGATGAACTCCCCGCAACCGCCCCAATCTTGTTGGGTGCTCGCAAAAACTCGCGAAAAATTGCCCCGAAACGACTCATCTAAATTCCTGCTCTATCGGCCTACGATTGACATTATACAAAACACTAAACGGGTATTCTAGCGACGCTGAATCCACACGAAACCCCCCCTATTGGGACCACCGACCACAGTAATACATAAGGCAATCTTGCTAAAGCGGAGCTATCTTTCATATAATAAAAGACGGTTTTGGTCGATAATAATAATGACTTGAAATAGTCGAATCGCAAAATCACTTTAAACTCAATTGCTCGAAGGCCTTAATTAATGCTTACTATCTACGGACGCAAACCTCGTAGCAACCGTTTTTGTGACGGTCATTCCCGCCGAGATTTTCTAAAAATCGGCGGCATGGCAATGGGTGGACTCTCGCTGCCTCAAATGTTTCAAGCCGACTCTCAGGCAGCCACGGGTTCCAATCACCGCGCCATTATCAATATTTATATGCCCGGCGGACCTTCTCATATCGACCTATGGGACCTTAAGCCAGACGCCCCTGCTGAAATCCGTGGTGACTTCAGACCTATCAAAACGAACGTGCCAGGAATTGAAATCTGTGAGATGTTTCCTCGCATGGCTAAGATGATGGACAAGTTTATCCCCATCCGCTCTATCTGCGACGCGGATGGCCGACACGACGCCTATCAATGCATGACCGGCTGGAAGTTCGGAGACCGAACACCACGCCAAGGCCGGCCCAATTTCGGCGCTTGGTCCTCTCACTTACAGGGTAAGATCAATAACTCTGTTCCCCCTAACGTTGCGCTCATGTACCCCACCGGAAACGGGACTTGGGGACAAACGCAAAATGGAGGGTTTCTCGGTGTTAAAAATGCGCCGTTCGGGTTAGTGGAAAAAGATCCGCTCGCCAGCTCATCCAATATGACCCTTAAAGGAATAACGCTCGATCGTCTCGCCGATCGTGACAACTTGCTAAACGCCTTCGATCAATTTCGCCGCGAAACAGACAACAGCGGTATCGCGGACAGCATGGATGTCTACCACCAACAGGCGCTCGGAATATTGACTACTTCCAAACTGGTTGAAGCCTTAGACCTCTCCAAGGAAGATCCCAAGACCCTTGAACGATACGGAGAAAACGATCCAACCTATCAGCGCGATGGCGCTCCCAAAATGATTCGCAATTTCTGCGTCGCACGCCGACTCGTTGAAGCCGGTGCACGCGTTGTGTCGTTGAACTATAGCCGCTGGGACTGGCACGGAGGTGACGGCCTAAACTTCCCTCGCTCACGTCAAGAATTTCCTAAGCTAGACCAAGGCCTCGCCGCACTCGTCACCGACCTCCACGAACGAGGACTCGATCGACATGTTTCAGTCGTTTTGTGGGGAGAATTCGGCCGGACACCTAAGATCAACAAAAGCAATAGTCGCGATCACTGGCCACGCGTCTCCTGTGCTATGCTCGCTGGCGGTGGCATGAAAACCGGACAAGTCATCGGTTCTACTAATAAGTACGGCGAACACGCCGTCCAACGCCCGGTGAAATTCCAAGAAGTGTTTGCCACGTTATATAAAAACGTTGGCATCGACTCTGGTAAGGTCCGCTTCTTTGACCAGACCGGAACGCCTCAGTACATGGTCACCCCAGGAATCGAACCAATACACGAAGTCCTATAAGCTAGCTCTCGCAATAGCGGCATTGTTCTGTGCTGAAATGATGCGTAGCACGACCACTCCAAAATGGAGCTTTCTTTTTGTCGCAGTCCATTGACGGGCTATAAAAAGAAACGGCGAATTAGATTTGCATCTAATCCGCCGTTCACTA
>CAWVZW010000040.1:0-33667 GCA_963934735.1 uncultured Planctomycetaceae bacterium | reverse complement strand
GGTGGTGACCGAAGTGGTGGTGGTGACCGAAGTGGTGGTGGTGACCGAAGTGGTGGTGGTGACCGAAGTGGTGACAAACGTAGCGGTGGCCGCGAACGTGGTCGACGTGATGATCGGCGAAGCGATCGCGATGACCGCAGTAGCGATAGCAATGATCGCCGTGGTGATCGAGATGACCGCAGTAGCGATAGCAATGATCGCCGTAGCGATAGCAATGATCGACGTAGCGATAGCAATGATCGACGTAGCGATAGCAATGATCGACGTAGCGATAACAATGATCGCCGTGGTGATCGAGATGGCCGCAGTGGCGATAGTAATGATCGCAGTGGCGATAGCAATGATCGCAGTGGCGATCGAGATGACCGAGGTGGTGACCGAGATGACCGTCGAGATGGCGGAGACGGCGGCGGTAACCGTCGTGGACGTCGCCGTAGTCGCGATTAATTTCGATCCACATTTATTTCACAAAAAGCCGATAGCTGGATTACTTCAGCTGTCGGTTTTTATGTATGTGCTTTGAAAATGGGCACTGAAAGAAAGAAGCACTTTGAGGTAAACTACAACAATTGTTGGTTTGGTGTTCTTTATGCTTAGTTTTGAATGTGGATTGATAAAATAACTCGAGAGATAATCACTTATTTAAGTGAATGATGTTTTATGTTAGATCGTGAACTGGAAAATTGGCAAGAACGCACCCAGCAGTTGCAATTGCAGTATGCTGAGCTTGCGCAAATTTCCGGTTCATTGGCGCACGAAATCAAAAACCCACTTTCGGTTATTCGAATGAATATGGAGTTAGTCGAAGAAGAACTGGTCGACGCAGAATCGCCTCGGGAACGTCGTGTTTGGACAAAAATTCAGACAGTTCACGATCAATGTGTTCGCCTGGAACGTTTGTTAAACGATTTTTTGAAATTTGCCAAGCTGCGGGATTTGGAGTTGTCCGTTGGTTCATTGAACAAGCAGATAACGACAGTACTCGATATGTATGAGGCACAAGCACAATCACAAAATGTTGAAATCGTACGGTACTTGGATTCCGAATTACCGGCAATGCGGATGGATTCCGAAACATTGCAAGCTGCGTTGGCGAACTTAATCAAGAATGCATTGGAATCGATGGCCGATGGTGGTGAGTTAACGGTTCGGACTCATATAGTTCCAAGTGGGATCGCTATGGACTTGATTGATACGGGATGTGGTATGAGTGAAGACACCGCGTTAAACATGTTTACGGCGTTTTACACCACAAAACCTGCGGGGTCGGGACTAGGCTTGCCAATGGCTCGTAAAGTGGTAAGCGCTCATGGCGGTCGTATCGGAGTTGAAAGTGAAGAGGGTCACGGCACCAAGTTTACACTAGAATTTCCTACTCCAGCTAGACTTGAAGAGTGAGGGAGAGCAAAATCGTGACAACACCGCATGAAAAAATTGAAACATTTGAAGTCAGCGAATTGACCAACAGTGACTTTCGGATACTGGTGGTCGATAACGATCCGCCTTTGGCTACAGCCATGACGGAGAGTCTAGAGACGGAAGACTACTCAGTCAGCGTTGCCACTTCGGGCCCAGAGGGTCTTAAGATGATTCAACAAAATAATTATGACATTGTCATCACAGATCTAATGATGAATGATGTGGATGGAATGGCTATTTTGGAGCAGACCAAGCAACTGTTGCCGGATGCAGAAATCATCATGGTGACGGGACATGCATCGGTCCCGTTAGCCGTTGAGGCAATGCAATCTGGGGCTTACAACTTCTTAGAAAAGCCAATTACGCCCAAACGGTTGCGAGCAATTACAGCACGGGCTATCCAATCCGTCGGTTTACGGCGCCAAAATGCTGAGCTGAAACAACGCTTAGATGAGAAATTTGGCTTTGACGGAATTATATATTGCAGCGACAAGATGCAGGCTGTTATTGATCGCTTGAAGCGGATTGCTCCGACCGATGCGACTGTTTTGATAACCGGCGAAAGCGGAACAGGTAAAGAGCTAATTGCTCAAGCAATTCACCAAAATAGTCCTCGCAAAGGTAAACGTTTAGTACCTTTAAACTGCGCAGCGGTCGCGGAAAACCTTGTTGAAAGCGAACTGTTTGGTCATGCCAAGGGTGCATTTACGGACGCTCACGCCGATCGCGTCGGAGCATTTGAGTATGCAGACGGCGGCACGTTGTTCTTAGATGAAATCGGTGATATGCCCTTGGCCACTCAAACTAAGTTGTTGCGAGTTTTAGAAGAGCATCAAATCACTAGAGTCGGCGACCATAAACCACAGGAAGTAAATGTGCGGGTCATATCCGCCACAAATCGCATGTTAGAGGAAGCGGTGGCAAACAACGAATTTCGCAACGATTTGTATTACCGATTAAATGTTGTCACGATCGAATTGCCGGCGCTTCGTGAACGACGTGATGACATTGTGCCGTTGGTCGACCATTTTCGCAAGCAATTTTGTGACCGGCACGCCAAACAGGTAGAGTCTATTTCAGCTGAAGTAATGCGAAAGTTATATGCACATGCTTGGCCAGGAAATATCCGTCAATTGAGAAATACAATTGAGAGCATGGTAGTATTGGACACCGATGGTATTTTAAACGGAGATGATTTACCACCTGATTTTGTTTCCAATGAGGATATGGAGATGCCAGTTACCTCGGGTCCTCCAGAGCTGATTGGTCAGTCGTTGTCTAATATCGAGCGCTGGGCTTATCAAGAGACATTGAAGTTGACCGACGGTAATCGTGAGGAGGCTGCTCGGATTTTGGGAATCGGAGCCCGAACTGTATACCGCAAACTCAAAGAATTTGATTTATAGAAGCCAAGTTTAGTTTTGAATCCAACGGATGGGATATGTTATGCCTCGGATAGAGCAGCTTTCAACAAGCATTATCAATAAGATTGCCGCTGGGGAAGTGATCGAACGGCCCGCGAGTGCTGTAAAAGAACTGATCGAGAACGCGGTGGATGCCGGAGCAACTCGTGTCGATATCACGATTGAAGAGGGTGGCAGTCATTTGATACGCGTTGTTGACAACGGACACGGAATTGCGGCAGACCAAATGGAATTGGCGATTGCCAGTCACGCCACAAGTAAAATTCGGTCCGCGGACGATCTGTTCTCCGTGCGGACTTTAGGTTTCCGTGGTGAAGCGTTAGCTTCCATTTCAGAAGTGAGCCAAATGACGTTGCGCAGTCGGACGGCCGCAGAGGAAGTGGGAAATATCCTTGAAATTAACGGTGGTCAACGTTCAGGACTGCGACCAACGGGATGTCCCACGGGAACATTGGTAGAGGTCCGCAACCTCTTTTACAACACTCCAGTGCGGCGTAAGTATCTCAAGACCGTACAAACAGAAATGGGGCACATTACGGAAGCTTTCACGCGGATTGCTTTGGCCTATTGTGACGTACATTTTAGTATTAAGCATAATGATCGGCTCATGCATGATTTACCCGTGGTTGATAATTGGAAGGATCGGCTTGCCCATTTCTTTGGCAGAGATTTAGCTCAAGGGTTGATTTGGGTGGAAAGCGAAATCGATGACGTCGTTATTTCAGGTTATGTTGCCAACCCGACTTTCTTTCGTTCTCACACTCGTATGCAATTCCTGTTTCTTAACGGTAGACATATTCGCGATCGTTCCCTACAACATGCGCTCGGTGAATCGTATCGCGGGTTGTTGATTCACGGTCGCTTCCCGATTGCATTCCTGAAAATGGACATGCCGGCGGAAATGGTGGACGTTAATGTGCACCCCACCAAATTAGAGGTTCGATTTCAAGATAGTCGCAAGATGTATAGCCAAGTGCTAAGTACGATTCGCAATAAATTTTTAGCGACAGACTTAACGGCGCGAGTCCATGATGCTGGGCAAGATGAAGAACAAACCGTTTCGTCGGAAACCAACCAACAGTTTGATTTTAAAGCTGTGGCGGCATCGAGCGACGCATGGGGAATTGGCGATCGCTTACCACAGATGCCTGACAGTTTTCGTCAGGCGTTAGATCCGGCAAATATTACATCCTCAACCGTGAACGAGCAGCCAACAGATCCATTTCCAGTGTCTGTTGAATCGCCGGAAAACCCAGCCGATTTCGACTCCGCTGGGCATTCAAGTTGGGGGATTCAAATACAGAATCGATATATTATTACCGAAGATGAACGCGGGATGCTAGTGATCGACCAACACGCATTGCATGAGCGGATATTGTATGAACAAATTCGCAAAAAGGTGTTAGCGGGTGAGTTGGAGATTCAGCGATTATTGGTGCCGGAACCTGTGACCTTGGTGGCTGCCGAGTGTGCAATGGTGCTCGAGCAGCAAGATCAACTACGACAGTTAGGCCTCGAAGTCGAAGCGTTTGGTGGTGATACAGTTTTAGTATCAAGTTATCCAGCCATGTTGCGTCGAGTCCGGATCGAGGAATTGTTACGTAGCGTTATAGAAATTATGATTGTCGATGGTGATCAACTCGATAAACGCGATTTGCTGGACGAACTTATGCACATGATGTCCTGTAAAGGTGCGGTCAAAGCGGGTGACTCGTTGACTCCTGATGAAATAGAATCACTATTAGAGTGGCGTGCGTTATGTCAAGATTCACATCACTGTCCCCATGGGCGGCCGACAAGTTTAGTTTTCACTCAAGATGAATTGGACAAGCGATTCCAGCGGACAGGCATTTAGAATCAGTCATCACGGCGTTTTAATATTGATGAAAACATTTATGGCAGGTAATAACTTAAGAAATATGATCGTAATCGGAATCGCCCGCAGATGCTTTCATATATCAGGTATGTAACGCTGAAATTGACTCAATTAATGACTTCAGAACGGACGAATGTAAGTAAAATAGATTCTGATTGTTGCGTTATAACCTGTGGATGGTCAGATATAACAGAGATGCGATTGTAGGAGAACATTATGAGGTGTTCATTGTGACAGAGACGGATGTTGAAATATCTTCCGTTATATGCGTTAGCATTGGCCGCGGGCGACACAAGCAAGTGATCGCTGAGCATCGCCATTTGGTGGAGCAGGGTGCGCGGCTTGTTGAAATTCGTTTAGATTATATTCGTCGTAATGTCACATTGCAACGGCTACTTAAGGATCGCCCCTCGCCAGTTGTGATGACCTGTCGGCGCCAGCAAGACGGTGGGAAGTGGGAAGGAACAGAAGAGAATCGGGTTATTCTATTGCGTGCGGCGATTGTTGCAGGCGCTGATTATATTGACTTGGAAGAAGATATTGCCGACCAAGTTCCTCGTTACGGCGCGACAAAGCGAATTATTAGCTTGCATGATTTTGATGAGACACCGCAGGACCTAGCCGCTATCCATACGCGTCTCGCCGGCAAAGATGCGGACATCGTTAAAATCGCATGTTTAGCTAATTGCCCCAATGATGTAACACGCATGTTGCACTTGCTCGAATCGACAACGATTCCGACGATTGGCATTTGTATGGGGGATATTGGCGCCGCGTCCCGAATCCTAGCAGGTAAGTTCGGATCACCGTTTACCTATGGCACTTTTCATCACGAGCGCCAATTAGCACCAGGACAGCTTAGTTTTCAACAAATGACTGACACGTATCGGTATGAATCGATTAACGCAGATACCGAGGTCTACGGCGTGATTGCGGACCCGGTGGGGCACAGCATGAGCCCGATTATTCACAACGCTGCTTTTTTGGCGATGGGAATGAATCGAGTGTATGTGCCGTTACGCGTTCCGAGTGATTACCTCGAGCAGTTTATCCGAGAAGCTCCCCAATTGGGAATCCGCGGATTAAGTGTTACCATTCCACACAAAGAAAATGTGATGGCAATGTTGACTAAAACCGCACGTGGAGCGCGGAAAATTGGAGCGGTGAATACGGTTGTGTTTGATGGTAAGAGTGTGAATGGGTATAACACGGATCTAAAGGGCGCGATGTTGAGTTTGGCCAAAGCTGCTAATGAGGATCCGGCCACAAAATGGCTAGATGGAAAACGTGTATTGATCTTGGGGGCCGGCGGTGTTGCTCGAGCGATCGCGATGGGCGTCGTCGATCGCGGGGCCGAACTGGAAATTACGTCCCGCACCTATGAAAAGTCAATGGGTTTGGCTTCCGAGCTTAAATGCGAATCGATCGAATGGGAGGAACGGCATCAAGCGAGTCCGGATGTGTTGATTAATTGCACACCGGTAGGAATGCATCCGGAGGTTAACGAAACACCATTTGAAGAATCCGGTATGAACCGCCGTATGATCGTCTTTGATACCATCTATAATCCTGAACAAACATTGCTGATAAAAACTGCTCGTGAACATGGCTGTAAAACCGTAAGCGGTTTGGAGATGTTTGTGAAACAAGCTGAGTTGCAGTTCAAGTTCTTTACTGGCGAAGAAGCACCTACAGATGTGATGCGTGATACTTTGCGTAAAACGATCGGTGCTGCTAAACATCGACCCAACAATTAGGTTTGCCAGATGAATGTCTTTCTGATTGGTTACCGTGCGACTGGGAAATCGACAGTCGCTCGAAAAATCGCCGCGACGCTGGGACTCAAATGTGTTGATTCCGATGCATTGATTGTGCAAGCCGCAGGGATGACGATTACGGAAATCTTTGCTACTGAAACGGAAGAAGGTTTTCGAGAGCGAGAATCCGCGGTGGTAGCTGAGATAGCGTTAGGTGATAACCAGGTTGTTGCCCTAGGAGGTGGAGCAGTTCTGCGTAGTGAAAATCGAGCGGCGATTCGGGCTCAAGGCCAGATCGTGTGGTTACAGGCGAGTGTGGATTCTGTGTGTGAGCGGCTTACCGAGGACTCGCAAACACAGTCTCAGCGCCCACTTTTAACAACACATGACCTGCATGATGAAGTTAGTGAACTGATGGAGCGGCGGCGAGATATATACGCCGCAGTCGCTGATTTTTCCGTCGACACGGAGTCACTCGACGCAGAAGAAGTTGCCGCTGAGATTATTGCGACGCTGTCCGCTAGTTAGCGGCTGAACTTTTGATCTGTTGCCAAACAAATAGTAACGCCCACATGGCGGCCAACCCAATTAATAAGACAATTGGCAGTGCGGACCCATGAATGAAGATTGTGTCACGGGCGTATTGTGGCCAAATGATTGGCCAACCGAGAATGACAATGATGGCCGAGAGGCTAAGGTAGGGACCAAATGCTAGGTCAGATTTACGAGTGCTGATAAATTGAGCGACGGTGAGGAGGAGCCCAGCGAAAGGCGCTAAAACAAACGTTAGCAACGCTGCTTGCCATCCCAGAAAGGCGCCTATCATTGCGAGAAGAGTGACGTCACCAAACCCCATCGCTTCTCGTTGCAGCGCAAATTTGGCTACGACCCGAACCCCCCATACAACTAACAGCCCGCCGGTCATTCCCCAGATGGCATGGTTAAGGCTTGCCCAGTGGACGCCACCGTTCCACCAGCACAGAAGGATGCCAAAGAGACCAACGACCATACTTACAGCGACAACTAGCGTAACCGTAAAAGGCTCGCGCTTGCGTGGCGTATCCGGGTTTCGTGATTTGCGAGCAGGCCGAATCATACTGGCCAACATGACTTGCATACCTTTAGACAGACCATAGCGGGCAGTGGCGATTTTGGGGACAATCGCAAATCCCCAAAAGAGCAAGCAACCACTGGACCATATCAATGCGGCTGGGGACTTGAGATCGGTTTGTGAAACTGCGGGAGTTGACGGGTTGAGAAATGCGATTTCGAATGAGTTCCCTAGATCGATTAATCGAGATTCAGGAAGAATTGCCGCGATGCCCAGTGCTATTAGGGTTCCGGTAACGGTAATCGTATCTGGGATTAAACGCTCATCGAGATCAATGAATGTAGCCGTGATAAGAAGAACGACGAGAATTAAGTGGGGGACAAGCTGTTGCCATAACAAGTTGGATGGCGACTCCATCAACTCAGTCTGATGGTAATAAAAGAAGGCAAAGATCGCAGCTGTACCGAGTTCAATGCAAGCGGGTCGGAACCAGAAATTGTTTCCATGCAGAGTCGCTTCTGAACGTAGGCTCCACCAACCGATGACAGGCATCCTCGCTAGCCACGGTCGTTTGGAGATTGTCTGTGGCAGCTTACCCCATGGGCTAATTGGTTTTCTAGTCCAAGCTAGATTGTAAATTCCCCAATTAACCGCCGCTCCAGCAAAGAGGCCGATTAACGAGATAATCCAGCATTGGTTCCAGGAGAACATTGTGATATCGCGGAAAGGAGATGTTGTGGATAGGAGAACGGAGACTATACGTATCAAAAGGGTTTCGGAGATACGATGAATTCAAGGCGACTATTTCCCCGCCGACCTTGTTCCGTAGCAGTGGAGTAACGCGGCGCGCTGCTGCCGCGTGACGTGACGATGAATTGATTTTCGGGCAACAGCCGTTGCGTTTGCATGTATTGATAAATGGCGATTGCTTGACGAGCCGCTAGGTCGTGATGTTCCGTTGGGGTATCGCCTTGATAGGCATGGGCTTCAATGGTAATCATTTGTTTGCTGTAATTGGTAGTGATAGCACTGGCGATTTGATCGAGTAATGTTTGACCGGCTGAACTGACTGTAATTCCGTCTGGTGAAAAGATGACTGTCGTAGCAACTTCAATGCGAACGGTGTTGCCATCTCGACCGGTGGTAGTTCCTTGAATATCTACGAGAGGCAGTGATTGTGCATTCGTGGCGGATGGTACTGGTATCGCATCTTCAACTGCTGGGGGCGCAAGGTTGGCGGGTTGGGCAGGATTTGGTTGATTTGCGAGCTTGTCAGTCGCTTGTTTTAATTCTGATTTAATCAATTCCAACTCTTGCGCAGTGACTCTGTATTGTTGTCGGGCTTGAGCTAGTTGAGCGTGTAGCGATTCATTATCGTTGTTGAGTTGGTTGACCTGCCGATTTTGATCGGATTCGTTGGCGTCGTCTGTTGCTTGCTGTTGGCTTTGATTCCAAGCGAATTTACCGTCGGGTCCAATTGGTCCGGACTGGCAACCCCACGAGATTAGACAAACCGCGACAACCAAAGCGGGTTTGTAATAGCGATTTATGAATGGGTGTTGCATAAAAACAGAGGGGTAGAGTAAATGGTGTCGCCAAAATGGTAACAATTGCAATCCCTTGTTGCAATCCCATCAAAAAGTGAGCGCGGCGTTGTGGGTTATCGGATATGGAGTGAGTGTTTATAATAAGGTTTTCGAAATTGACTCCCAGAGGTTGTGCAGACGTTATGATTGCAATTATTGACTATCAGATGGGGAATTTGCGCAGTGTGCAAAAGGCCTTTGAGTCATTTGGCGCTGAGGCGGTGATCACCAGTGATGCCTCAGTATTGCAGCAAGCGGACAAGGTTGTCTTGCCGGGTGTGGGTGCGTTTGAAGATGCGATTAAGGAATTGCGTAATCGAGATTTGGTATCGCCAATACACGACTTGATAGCCAGTGGAAAGCCGTTTTTAGGGATTTGCATCGGGCTGCAATTGTTGTTCGATGTGAGTTATGAGGGCGGCGAGTACGAAGGTCTAGGAATCATTGCCGGAGAGGTGCGACGATTTGAGATTGCAGCGGAATTCAAGGTTCCACACATGGGCTGGAATCAAGTGAACATTGAGCACGCCGCGCCAATTCTAAAGGGCATTGATAACAACACGTATTTCTATTTTGTGCATTCCTACTACGTTGTGCCAAGCGACCCCAGTGTCATTTCGGTAACGAGCGATTATGACGGTACATTTTGTGCAGGCATTTGGCGTGACAATTTATTCGCAACTCAGTTTCATCCGGAGAAGAGTCAACGAGCAGGCCTTCAGTTGCTACAGAATTTTTCTGAAATATAGAATAGTCATTTAGACTACAGCATTGGGAATAAAATATAATGGAAATTTGGCCAGCAATTGATTTGCGTGGCGGCAATTGCGTGCGTCTTAAACAAGGCGACTATGCACAGGAGACCGTGTTTGGAGAAAACCCGACTGCGATGGCTCAGCAATGGGTAGAGCAGGGTGCTGAGTATTTGCACTTGGTCGATTTAGACGGCGCTCGCGATGGGGCATGGACTAACCAAGCAGCGGTTCGCGGCATTACAGAGGCTTTGGCTATTCCCTGTCAACTCGGTGGAGGTGTTCGTGAAGAGTCCACGATTGAATTATTATTGGGATTAGGATTAACTCGGTTAATTGTGGGTACGAAGGCTCTGAAGGAACCCGCTTGGTTTTGCGAAATGGTACGGAAGTACCCTTACCAATTAGCCTTAGGAATTGACGCTAGATCAGGGATGGTTGCTACGGATGGTTGGCTGGAAACTAGCGAAACGAGTGCGGTTAGTTTGGCACAATATTTTGTTGATGAGCCAGTCGCAGCGATTATTTATACGGACATCGCTCGCGATGGAATGATGCAAGGCGCAAATATTGATGCGATGCGAGAGATGAAACAGGCGACGGACATTCCGGTGATTGCGTCCGGTGGTGTGACTACGCTTGAGGATGTTCGCGAGCTTGCAGCTGCGGGATTAGACGGAGCGATTATTGGGCGAAGTTTGTATGAAGGGGAAATCCAATTGCATGATGCGATTCTATTAGCCAAGGAAGCCGCCTGCTAGCTTAGCCGTTCCGAAAGCAACGATTGTTTAGATTGTAGAGTCGATTTCTTTCTGCTTCGAGGGTTCGTGGCCCTAATGCCTTGACACTCATTAAGTAGAATCTAATATGGTATAAGGCCTCGTAACTGACTTTTCGAAAATGGCACATATGAAATTCCTCGCGTATCACAGTATTAGCGACTGCCTCTGTTGTTGTCGCTAACCAGAGCAAGCCAACCTTGATGTTGGCCGTCTATCGATATGCTAGACGGAATTTCACCACAGAATAGAATCTGTTTCCTTCCATTGTGCAAAAAAGAGTACGTTATGTCTTCCGCCGAAAACAAAAAAACACTGCCTGCTCTAATCGAGCAAATTGTCCAAACCTACCAAGATGTGGGTACGATAAACCACTTAGGTCATACCCCGCTGCCGCAATATGATGAAATTACTTCTATCATCAACGATTTTCGCGAGATACTTTTTCCAGGCTACCGTCGACGTGAAGGCTTAACGTTTGAAAACGTTAAATTCTATGTTGGTGACTTGATTGATCAGGTATTTGAGCGGTTGTCGATACAAATTGCGCGAGCGTTGCAGCACGAAGATGTTGTCAACGAATCCAAAGGAGATTGGAAACAGTATAAGGACCAGGCACAACAGATCACTTTGGAGTTGTTGGGCAAGATCCCAGATCTGCGGCGGATGTTAGCCACGGATGTCAATGCAGCCTATGCTGGTGATCCGGCCTGCAAGAGTCACGATGAAGTGATATTTTGCTATCCCGGACTGGAAGCCATAACTGTGCATCGAATCGCTCACGAATTATATCGCGCTAATGTACCATTTATTCCTAGAATGATGTCCGAATGGTCGCACAAAGAAACTGGCATTGATATTCATCCTGGCGCTACAATTGGGCCGTCGTTTTTTATTGATCATGGTACCGGCGTGGTGATTGGTGAGACAACGGTGATCGGAAGTCATGTCAAGATATATCAAGGCGTGACACTCGGCGCACTGAGTTTCCCAATCGATGCGGACGGGAATATTATTCGTAGTATGAAACGTCATCCGACGATTGAAGACAACGTTGTTGTATATGCATCGGCGACAATCCTTGGGGGTGAGACGACGATCGGTCACGATAGTGTCGTCGGAGCCAGCGTTTGGTTGACTCGCAGCATCGGTGCTCATACAACCGTAACCATTGAGACGCCCAACTTGAAGATGAAAGCAGACGCTTCAGACGCAGTTACGGAAGATTCAGCCTTCGAAATTTAATGGCTTGTTTAACGAACAAGATGGTTAATGTGGTCCAAGCCACAGCACTTATCAGCAGACCGAGCAAGAATGATGCCGGTTGGTAGATTAACTCAACAGTGTGATTACCCGGCTCAAGCCAAATTGCTTGCATCACGCGATTCCCGCGATACACTTCATGAATTTGAGGCAACGTGTTTTCTAGATTCCAGACCTTTGCTTTCCAACCAGGGGCATATCCTTGGTTGATAATCAATAATCCGGGAGCAGAGAGGTATGTTTCGAGTTGTAGGTAACCAACTGCACGCTGAATGATCTTGACTGGTGCAGCAGTTAATTCTGGGTGCGTCGGTTCACGAGGTCGTGAGGTTTCCCAAAAGGTCCAGTTGGTAAAATTGCGAAAGCTATTGTTTGGATAAAAAACGTGCTCACTCAGTGCATCCAATTCGCGAAAACTATGCGTGGTAACCGGTTGAGCGACTTCCCAGTCGTGAGTTACCCAAGCAGCGGGGTAGGCAGAGCTGAGTTCGATCAGGTGGGCATCCGTTGCGATCGGCCAACTCGGCGAAGGGGAACCTTGTTCGTCGTCGTGTAGATTAAGCGATTTAGGTGCAATAAAGTAGTCGGCGCCAAGCAATGCTAAGCCGCGTAGGTCAGGTTCAGCGATTCCATCGGCGCGCCGTAGTCCATGAATTCGCATGACGCGTAGCATCGATTCATAATCAGCACTCGATAGGCTGGCATTGGTATCGAGTAGTTGATAAGGCGACAGTAAATGCAGTCGTGTGCGCAGTGTTTGCCGATCCCAGTCGAGTGCCTCGGCCAGACGCTGTGGAGACGAAGTCGCAGCAAACGCTGGTGGATACCAACGGTGCGTGCGGGCCCGATAGATTTGAATCGGTTCCCGAGGTGTGCGGTTGGAAGTGATGCGTTGGACTGCGGACTCTGTTTGCCAATGGCTTGCCGGGGCACTAACGATGATCCAGTGATTGGCGATTAATAGATCCAATACAATGAGCAGTGGAATTAGGATTGGGGCCCAAGTATATTTCTGCCAACGGCCATAGATTCCCCAGATGCAAATGGCGAAGATTACAATGCTTGCGATCAATGCGTGTAGCGGCGCGGTGAACAGATTGCGCAGAGCTCCTGACGAAGAAACGGGTCCTAGAAACTGATCCGCAAGGCTGCCAGATAATTTGGCGGCAATCCAGTTAGAGAGTGGAATGCAGAGGATACCGATCAGCGCAAAAACTGTACCGAGGATCAACAGTTTTAGGAAAACATGTTGCCGTAGCTGGGGTAGTCGTTGGATAAACTGGTCCCAGCCGCGACTGGCCAATAACGCCAACATCAAACTTGTCAGCACAAACCACTTTGCGGGATAGCGGAAATCGATGTATTCGGGGATGGTGTTGGTGATGAGCCAATACAAACTAAAATTCGTTGGGGCGATGTTTGTTGTGGGAGCGATTTGATTCCAGATCCATCCCAATGAGAATGTTCCCAGCGCAGCAAATAAAGTAAGCATCAGCACCCACGACAACATGGCAGCGATCGTATCTTTACGACGGCGGAGAGTCATTACGGATATTGCCAATATCAACGGGATGATGCCTTGGTAAATTGTTGGGAACCAAATTGCTTGACTGTCAGGAAGTAAAAATGTCCAATGATTGCGCTGCGGATAGAGCTTCCCGCTCACGTTGGGTAATGCGAGTTCAGCGAGTTGCCAAGGTGGCAGGGAAAACTTGTAAACTCGTTGGCTATGGTCGCGGTCGATTGTTTTTGGTGCAACGATTTCGTTCTCAAAATCGTTGTTTTTGAGACGATCCCCAGCCCATTGGAAAACAGTTTGCGACGATGACCGCATATTACGCTCACTGCGCTGCGACCATTCAAGGGTAGGTAAAAGTTGAATAGCGGTTAACGCTGTAGTGATGACGGCGACACACGACAGGGTCGCCAGCAGCGTTTTTAGCGGTAGTCGGGATGGAGCATCGGGAGTCGATGCCTGTGGTGAATAACGGGGCAGAATGGACCAGCACACAAGCAGCACGATGATCAGGTGCACCACGGCTTGCGGGTCGCCGCCGAGTAGCATTAAGGCGAGGCAAATGGATAGCAAGACGCAGGCGCGTGATCGGTTTTCATTGCGAATTAGCTGTAGACCATAGAGTAGCCCAAGTGGCAACCAGGCTGCAGACACTAAGAAGATGATGTTTGCATGTTGTGACAGAACTGCTCCACCTAGGGAAAATGATAACGCGGCGATGATACTTGCCAGCGCAGTCGCTTTGAGATAACGGGCAACGCGAAAAGTTGTGTACGCGGCTACAAGCAGATGCAAGGCGGTGTACAGAACGAGACAAGTCGAAAAGGCAAACGGGAGCATGAAAATGAGTTTGCCGGGATAAAACACTCCTGCACTTGCGTCTGCTGCAAATGGACGCCCAAGTTCATCTTGTGGATTCCACAAGGGCACCTGACCTTGTTGCCACTGTTGATGTTCAAAATGTAGGGTGGGGTAATAGAAATGCCCAGCGTCTCTAAAGACGGGAACTTCATCCTGCACCATGAGCGGGACAAACAAAAATACAATCGCCAACATCGGTATCAGCATCCAGAGGAGTGTTTCCCGGTGGCTGGATTTTGATCTCATAGCGGTTTGCATTCCGATGGCTAATTAAGCCTTGGTCCTCAACGGAAGCAATCAGGTTCGATTAAATTATCGATGCCACGATGATTTACGATCGGTTGAGCACGCGTAATTGAGAGCGAACTGCATTGACAACTTGTTCACGTTGATCCAATTCTTCAACTGAGTTTCCGGGCATAGCGAGCGCGTCACGCAGGTTGTCTTCAAGGTCGTTTTGGTTAAGATCTTCGATCGCGCCGACTCGGTTTGTCAAAATCGAAACGACGTTATCAAGGACTTGAATAAAACCGCCTTCGACATAGTGACTTTCGCTAGTTCCGCCGTTGGTAAGTGTGAGAGCTCCATTTCCCAGTCGTCCGATCATGGGCGCATGGTCAGTCATTACCCCTTTTTCACCATCAAAAAGAGGAACGACAATCGAGTCCACATCCGTTTCAAATGCGGTTTCTTCCGGCGTAACAACAATACAATGAAGTGTCATGAATTAACCTTGAGCTATTTTCTTGGCTTGTTCTTCAGCTTGATCGACGCTACCCACATACATAAATGCAGATTCTGGTAAGTGATCCCATTTGCCTGCACAGATTTCTTCGAAGCTACGCAAGGTATCTTCAAGTGGCGTGATTTCACCAGGTTTTCCGGTGAACACTTCGGCGACGAGGAATGGTTGCGACAAGAATCGTTCTAAACGACGAGCGCGATGGACGACTTGCTTGTCTTCTTCGCTTAGTTCATCAACACCCAAAATAGCGATAATATCTTGAAGTTCGCGATATCGTTGCAGGATGGTTTGGACGTTTCGTGCAATGCCATAGTGTCGATCGCCAACATATTGCGGGTCGAGAATACGGCTCGACGATGCCAACGGATCCACAGCGGGGTAAATTCCCTTGGCGGAGATAGAACGTTCTAGGTACAGAAATGCATCGAGGTTACCGAAAGCAGTTGCTGGGGCCGGGTCGGTTGGATCATCAGCCGGAACATAAACCGCTTGGACCGAGGTAATAGCACCTTTGTTTGTCGAGGCAATACGTTCTTGCAAAGCACCCATTTCGGTAGCCAGAGTCGGTTGGTATCCCACAGCGGATGGCATACGACCAAGCAGTGCGGATACTTCACTTCCGGCTTGCGAGAAGCGAAAGATATTGTCGACAAACAACAGCGTGTCAGCTCCTTCGGAATGATCGCGGAAGTACTCGGCTATCGTGAGTGCTGAAAGGGCGACTCGCAGCCTCGCGCCGGGCGGCTCGTTCATCTGGCCGAAGACCATGCACGTCGTGTCAATCACGCTTGCCCCGTCTTTGCCGATCTTTGTCGCCTGCATTTCCAGCCAGAGGTCCGTTCCCTCGCGGGTTCGTTCCCCGACCCCAGCAAACACCGAGTTGCCATCACCGCCAGCGATTCGAGCAATCAGTTCGGTCAGGATCACTGTCTTGCCGAGCCCCGCTCCACCGAACAGACCCGCCTTGCCACCTCGCACAAACGGTGTCAGCAGGTCAATCACCTTGATACCGGTCTCGAACAACTCGGTACTGGTAGAGAGATCCGTGATGTTGGGTGGATCCTGGTGAATCGACCGAATTTCATCCGCTTCGACAGGGCCACGGCCGTCAACCGGCTCACCGAGAAGATTAAAAACGCGTCCCAGCGTGTTATTTCCGACAGGAACAGAAACCGGGGAACCGGTATCGACACAATCCTGCCCCCGCACCATCCCGTCCGTGCTGCCCAGGGCAACGCATCGTACGCGTCCGCCACCGAGGTGTTGTTGGATTTCACCGGTCAGGGTGCTGTCGTTTACGATGAGTTCCACGGCATTGTAGATGGCGGGGAGTTGATCATCTTCGAATTGAGCATCAAACGTTGAACCAATTACTTGCGTAATGTGACCAACGCCTTTAGTTGCGGTATCTGAAGCCATTTTCTTACTCTTTTGAACTTAATAAAGGGTGGTTATGATTTTAGTTGTCGTAAATTAATATTTTTATGCATTGCGATATTCACTAACGGTTAGCCTTTGAGAGCCTCCACACCACCAATGATTTCCATGATTTCACCAGTAATCTGAGACTGACGTGCGCGGTTGTAAGTCATCGAAAGATTAGCGATCATATCATCGGCGTTTTCTGTTGCGCTCTTCATCGCGACCATCCGTGCGATCTGTTCACTGACAGCAGCATCCAGAAAGCATTTGAACAATTTAATGCGGAAGCTCGTCGGTACAACTTCCTCAAGGATGCTCTCGGCTGAGGGCATGAATTCATAATCGGTAGCAGTCGTACCACCTGCGGTATCATCACCGTCCTCATCACCTTCAACTTGTCCCAGTGGGAGCAAGGTTTCGACGACAGCTTGTTGCTTGGAACTTGAGATGAAACGTGTGTAGGCAACGTCGAGTCGATCAAGTTTACCGCTGATGAATTGGTCCATTAGAGCGTCGGCGATAGGCTTCACTTCATCGAACTTGGGTTGATCTTCGAAATGTGTATAGGATTCATCGGCGGGCAATCCACGGAATGATAGGTTGGTAATTCCGCGTTTTCCAGAGACGATGAGATTTACGTTATCGTACTGGTCAGAGAGTTCGTGATGGTGGTTGATTGCTGTGCGTACTACCGAGCCATTATAACCACCGCAAAGTCCGCGGTTTCCAGAAAGGACAATCAGAGTAGCGTTTTCAGTGGTTTGTCGATCTTCGAGCAATGGGTGTTGCACTTCGGTCCCACTATTAGCGAGATTTGCGACAACTTCGGTGATTCGCTGGGTGTATGAAGTCGCAGCGATTGCTCGATCCATCGCTTTCTTGAAGCGCGCAGTTGCAATCAACTCCATCGTCCGCGTAATCTTACGAATATTGCGAACCGACTTGCGTCGTTTATCTAATGCCTTGGCATTTGCCATCTGTCAATTTCCTGTGTTGACGTTTACTGTTTTCTCTTAATAGCGAAACGTTCTCTAGTCTTGCTCGGTTGTTGCGGATGCTT
Organism: uncultured Planctomycetaceae bacterium; assembly: GCA_963934735.1. GTDB lineage: Bacteria > Planctomycetota > Planctomycetia > Pirellulales > Pirellulaceae > UBA721. Next base: position 16,156 of record CAWVZW010000040.1, on the reverse strand, counting down.
TAGCATCGCCGTCGTCATTTGTATCATTAGCTTCTTCGGTGTCGCTGCGTTCATCGGCACCCGCTGTTTCGGCAGCATCGTCGGTTGGATCTTCTTCCCCTTCTGCGTCACGATAACTTTCATCCAAGGACTTGAATTCATTAATCGCGCCGATTAGTTCATCTTCATCTTGAATAGCTCCCGTTTCGCGGATGGCATCCAAAATTTCGGGCTTTTGATCGCGCAAGAATTCTAACAAGTCGTTTTCGAACTGCGGGACATCGGCGATCGTGACAGTGTCTAAGTAACCCTTGGTACCGGCGAAAATCATACAGACCTGCTCGTTCACTGGTAGAGGTGTATACTGGCCTTGTTTTAGCAGTTCAACCATGCGGTAGCCGCGATCGAGTTGGGCTTGAGTCGCTGCGTCGAGGTCGGTACCGAGTTGAGCGAACGCTTCGAGTTCGCGGAAGGCTGCGAGGTCGAGTCGTAAACTACCTGCGACGCCTTTCATACCTTTAATTTGAGCAGCACCACCCACTCGAGAAACGGAGACACCAACATTCATAGCGGGTCGAATACCGGAGAAGAACAAGTCAGGTTGCAGATAGATTTGTCCGTCGGTAATCGAAATCACGTTCGTTGGAATATAGGCGGAAACTTCACCTTCCAGTGTTTCAATGATCGGTAATGATGTAAGTGAACCCCCACCCAGGTCGTCGCTTAGTTTCGCAGATCGTTCAAGCAACCGACTGTGACAATAGAAAACGTCGCCAGGGAATGCTTCACGTCCAGGTGGACGACGCATCAGCAACGATAATTCACGATAGGCGTTGGCTTGTTTGGAGAGATCATCATAGACGATCAATGTGTGTTCGCCTTTGTACATGAAGTACTCGGCCATCGATGTTCCAGAGTATGGAGCGATGTATTGCAGTGGAGCAGGGGAGCTTGCACCGGATACGATGATGGTGGTGTAGTCCATGGCTCCGTGTTCTTCGAGAATTTGAATCACGCCAGCGACCGAGGAATCCTTTTGGCCAATCGCGACGTAAAAGCATTTTACTCCCAAGCCTTTTTGGTTGAGAATCGCATCGATGGCGATTGCCGTTTTACCAGTTTTTCGGTCTCCAATGATTAGCTCGCGCTGACCCCGTCCAATCGGTGTCATTGCATCGACTGCTTTGATACCGGTTTGCAGCGGTTCGTTAATAGGTTGGCGTCCAGCGATACCGGGTGCAGTCGCTTCTACCACTCGAGATTCCGTTGAATTGATGGGTCCCTTACCATCGAGCGGGTTACCAAGTGGATCTAACACACGACCCACGACGGCGTCTCCAACAGGTACCGATAGCAGCGTGCCAAGTGCACGGACTTCGTCACCTTCTTTAATTCCAAGATAGTTACCGAGAATAATAATCCCGACACTATTTTCTTCGAGATTGAAAGCGAGGCCGGTAATTCCACCAGGGAATTCAACCATTTCACCCGCACGAACACCCGCAAGTCCGTAGACTCGTGCAATTCCGTCACCGACTTGCAGTACCGTGCCAACCTCTCGTACATCGAGTTGGCTGTCATACTGTTCGATTTCCTGTTTCAAGACGGACGCGATTTCGTCAGCGTTGAATTTCATGCGTTTTCCTTACGTATTACGTATAGTTAAATTTGATTTTAAATAGTGGTTCAAAAAGTCAGTTACAGAACTGTTTGTACTCAACCCTCATTGGGGCTGTTTACAAAACGGTCAGTTGACAAACGAATTTCTCGAATAGTGTTTTCTCGCGCTATTGTTCTAATCCGTTCGAGTCGGTTGGCAACACTGCCATCGTAGACCGTATCTCCAATGCGGATGACCGTCCCACCGACGAGCGCCGAGTCAACGTTTAGTATTAAATCCACGGTCGCATCGAATGCTATGTTAAGTTTCTCTTGCATCGTGGCGACAGCGGGTTCGTCTAATCGAGTTGCGGTAGTCACTAAAACCTCAAGGTGTCCTTGGTCTTGGGAGTATTGTTCCTTGAGACAGGCTTGTATCACGCGGAGGCAATCGAGACGACCGTGTTGTGAAACGACCTTGAGGAAGTTCAAGAACAGGTCCGAGGCTTTCCCGGTTAGGGTTTTATCAAGCATCACAACTTTATCTCTGTGAGCAACTCGAGGTGAGCTTAGCAACACATCGAGTTGTGGTAATTTGTTGAGCACATCGGATACAAAGGATTCAAACTCTTCCATGACGTCCGCGGTACAACCTGCTTGCTGAGTCGCAGCAAGTAGCGAGGCGGCGTAGACTTCCCCGATTGGTTTTTGCTCCGAATCGAGTACGGTCGTTTGTTTTGGAGGTTCGATTTCAGTCATGATTAGTTTTCCGGCAGGCTATCAAGAGATTCTCGTACTAGCTTGCTGTGATCTTCTGGATTAAGTTGGCGAGCAACGATTTTCCCAGCGAGTGCAACTGCCATGTCAGCAGACTGTTCAGCGACAGCTTGTAGAGCGGCATTTTTCGCGAGTTCAATTTCGTTAATAGCACGTGCTTGTTCAGCTTTAGCAGCTTCTGCGGCTTCGGCAACAATGCGATCTTTAGTTGCTTCAGCATCGCGTCGACCCTCGGCAACAATCTCATTCGCTTCCTGAGCGGCAGCGGCCAATCGTGCTTCGTATTCTTCGAGACGTAGTTGGGCTTCGTCTGCACTTTTGCGCGCGTCTTCGATAGCGCCGATTATTTTTTGTTCACGGGCATCGAGGCCGGCAATAATTGGCTTCCAGGCCACGATTCTAAGTAGCACGAGCATTAGAATAAAGACAACGAGCGTATAAATCGCGATGTCTTTTTTGAATTCTTCGGCTTTATCTAGGTTAGGCGATGCATTGCTATGAGAATTGTCATGAGGTGCATGGGCAGTGTGAGCGTTCTCGTTGCCGTGGCCTTGATCTGTATGCTCATCAGGTGCATGTGATTCTTGTGTGGCATGTTCGTCTTCGTCATGCATTGTTGCTTGCAGAGTGTTCGCAACTGTGAATAAAGAAAGAGTGAGTCCGGCACAAAGTGCGAGGCTCCATGCTTGCCAGCGTTGTAACTTCATCGTGTCCACGTGATTTCCTCAATTTTGAATCTACTGTTTTGGCATTGATTGCTGAGAGTAGTTGATTTTGATTAAGTCTTATTTGATTTTACTATAAAGTGGTGATTTGTTTTGTCGACATGCTGATACCTTAATGGTGATGCATTGCGGCTCCGATAAACAGTGCCGACAGCAATGTAAAAACGTACGCTTGTAGGAAGGCAACAAATAGTTCGAGCAAACCAATGCATACTGCGCCAATAATGGTAACGGGTGCAATCAAGAAGAACAGATTCCCAGCTGCTAGGGTAGCCATGCCCATGATTGATAACAGCACAATATGACCTGCTACCATATTGGCCAACAGACGTACTGCTAATACTCCATGTTTAATAAATAGCCCGATGATTTCGATAATCCACAGCATCGGTTTAATGACAAGACCGATGGCGAAGCTCAATTCCATACTAGGCAACTGTGCAACCCAAAAACCGACTGGGCCATGCATTATGGAACCCGCGATTAAGGAGGTTAGAAATACTGCTATTGCTAGCGCAAACGTGACACCAAGCACGGCGGTTGGTGATCCTGCCCACGGTACTAAGCCAAACAGGTTGCAGCCTGTAATAAACAGAAACATTGTCCAGAAAAATGGTGTTAGCGCATCAGCTTTCTTGTAGGTTAATGGTGCGTCACCATCGTGATGATCGTCGTCGTGCCCGTGGTGAAAATCAGCATCACTTCCTATAGAAGGACGGGAGATTTCATCGCGGACAAAAATTAGGAATGTCTCGAGGAAATTGGCAAATCGCCCACGAACGGGTTCGCCAGTTGCAATTTTCTTAGCCAGTCTTGAAAAGAGCACAAAAATGATGATCGCGACCGCTAACTCAATAACCATGAACTTGGATATGGCGAAGCCAGATTCTGCTTCATGGAGGTTTCGTAGTTCAGCAAATGGTTGTGGGATTAGGATTTTGCCACTGATGTGATGGTTGTACCATTCTAGGCGTCCGTCGTGTGTCCATTGAGGCGCGAATTCATCTGCTCGAGCAATCGCTTTTTGTTCCGCTTGCATATGGTCTATTTGCGGAATACTACCATGCTCTTTGGCTGCAAAGAACACATCGTAGGGCGCTCCATGGTTGCCGTCTTGATGACTCCAAGATTCCCATTGTTGCACGGACTGTTCAGCAGATAACCCCGGTACAAGATTATTGTTGCTTGCCATTGCCATTTCTAACGCTTCGATGCGTTGTACATCGGGATCGAGCTTCAGCCAGACATTGGGGAATTCCGATGGTAATGTCTTGTTGGATGGCAGCAGGAATTTGGGTACTTCAAAAAAGTAAGCGTCCTTAATATGCAGTATCGGGTTGGCCATCTGAGCTGCTTGCCTTTATTGCTGTGCTTTTGGTGTTTGAAGTTCGTGAGAAATGTGAGGCTTTATTGGGCTTGATTGGGCTTGATTGGGCTTTTTGGTCGTACAAGTTTCAGTGCGAGTATGGTATCGACGATCAAGGCGATCAAGTAATAAATCAGAGTAAACATCAGTATTTTGGCGTCAGCGAGTTTCTCGACTGACTGGTGGAGAATAAATCCGCCACCTAAGGGAATGCTCATTCTAACAAGCATCCCCATCAATACTGCGTTGACTCCTTGTTCTGGTTGTTCCGAGTCTCGCGCTAGGATGGAAGGAATGATTCCTAGGATGGATCCGATCCAGCAAAGCAGGGCCGCGATTAACACCGCATTAAACCCAGCTTGTTGGTAGTGTTTGTACCCAATCCACGCGATCACCGGAAATACCCCACCTAGAACAAGCGTAATGATTAAAAACGCTTTCCAAGGTTTAAGCCTTGTTGTGGCAACCGATTCGGTAGTCACAGCGGTTTGGTCATTATGCTCAGTATCAACTTGGTCGCTCATTACTTGTCGAGCTCCCGTATTGTTGATTGCTGAGATTCTTGTTTTTGGGTCGGCTCCTTAGTGATTACTAACAACTGGTAAAACCCCAATATGGGACCAATTATCCAACCGCTAATTTCCCACATGGATGTCTCAAAATGAGCGTCTAAGTAATGACCTGCGATTCCTGGCAGGACCATCGTAATGGAACAACTCATAATTCGTGACACCCACGTGTAGGCTTCCGCTATGGACGATCGCCGAGGAGTCGCAGGGTATTCTGGTTTCTTTATGGGATGTTTTGGATCCGTCACGGGACTTATTTCCGTTCATCACCGTTGTTTCGTGATTCACCGATTTAGTGCGTCATTGTTGGTGAATCTATAAACGACAAAATAGCGTTCGTTAGCGAAGAAACAAGTGTTAATTCGCAAGTTACTATATCGTTAAAAATAATCTAGTTATGGATATTACATTCCTTAAAGCCGGTTAATTTATAATTAATCACCTCACAGGTCAACTAAGGTGGGCCCGATAAAATAGATGTTTTCTATAGTTTGTTTGCCCGGTGATTTTAGCGAAATCAAGCAGCAGTAACTGTTCGTTGTCTGGCGTTGACGAATGCCTGTCCAGAAGGACCAATATTTTTCCAAATTAATAACTTCGCTGGTAAATTGCTGGTCTTTGGGGCAGACTCAGTCACTAGTTTAGGGTCAAAGAACCACCCTATTGGGGGGATGGCAAGTTGCCAATTTTCGAGTGTTCCATTACATTAAAATGCAGTTGAGATTGGTTAAATAATCAAACTCTCAAGGTAGACGAGTTCTTTGACGTGCAAGTCATGATGAAAATCGTTGATTAGCTGTTTTGTTGAAAACTTGCCGCGAGACCAATTCTGATGGAACGGTATTTTGGTTCGTTGGTTGTCTGCCCGCGATTGGTGGTCCACGATCATCTATTGCACATTCTCATGGATGAATAGTCGTGCGTCTTTTGTCGTGACGTGCGGAGCAAAATCATGTTGTCACTTTGGATCGCAAGTTTACGCAGAAGTAAACAGCGACTCACCCCACCCGTGATAATCCTTACTACCTTCCCGCCTCGAAATACACAGGTGCCCACCTCTTTATTCTCTTGATACTAGAGCCCCCGCTAGTGAACGACAGAATATCATAATGAAGGAATAACAAATTTATGTCTCGCACAGAACTAAAATCAAAGACGGTAAAAGAACTCGGTCAAAAAGCAAAAGACTTAGGTATCACGGGTTATGCGTCGATGCGTAAACCGGAGTTAGTTACCGCTTTGGTCAATAAATTGCGGGCTCTCAAGGCGGCCAAGACGCGAAACAAGACTAGATCCACGGCGCGAAACAAGAATAAACGTTCTGCTACGAGGCGGACCACTCCATTGCCAAAAATAACAGCGATACCAATTCGAGCCTTGGTAATGGACACAGCGAAAAAAAGATGTTTGAAGGATTTGTCCAACGGTCCAGCATTTAGTCGCAACGGTGCAAGTAAGCGGTTAACACGCGATCGTGTTGTCGTTTTGGTGAGAGATTCCTATTGGATTCAGGTGTGCTGGGAGATTAAATCGAAAAGTGTGGCTCGGGCCCAAGCAGCCTTAGCACACCAGTGGCACACGGCTCGGCCGATCATTCGTTTGTACGAAGTGCAGAACGACTCACAACAGGTTCATGGAACTCGTGTCCTGCGAGACATTGAAATTCATGGCGGCGTGACGAATTGGTATGTCGATGTCGATCAAACGCCAACTCCTTACCAAGTTGAGATTGGATATTTGGCGGACACTGGGGAATTCCATCCGTTGTGCCGTAGTAATTCCGTAACGCCACCGGCTCCAGGATCCTGTGATGCAACGGACATGAATTGGGATGAAATTGCGAAGGACTACAAACGCATTTTTGCTCTCAGTGGTGGAGATGCTGACGGTCAAGGCAACCAAGACCTTAAGGATTTATTTGAACAGCGTTTGCAACGTCCGATGAGCAAGTCGGTTGTAATGAAGCATGGTTTGTCTGGGCAAAACGAAGACGAGTCGAAATTGCACTTTGAAGTCGATTCTGAATTGATCGTTTATGGCAACGCTGAGCCGGATGCCGCAGTTTCGATGGCCGGTGAACCAGTGAAGCTGGCCAAAGATGGCAGTTTTACGATTCGCATGGACTTGCCAGATCGACGTAAGGTATTTCCATTGGTCGCGCATGGCGCAGATGGCTTACGTGAAAAGACCGTCGTCATTTCTATTGAACGCAACATCAAGATTCTCGAGCCCACCATCAAAGATCGCATCGCCGCCCTGCGTGAACTCAGGAAAGGGTAGGCAGCGCAGGCTTCTCTGTGGCCGTCTGTTAAAACTCCAATACCATCAATCGGTTTGCAATTCCCTAGCTGCAGTGCTAAAGTTGCGGGTAGCCTCTTCCATGTTTGTGGGCTAGTGCTGATTTTTTGGGGAGCCGATACGAGAACCGCAGGGGACTGGTTTTTGATGACAGCCACGAGTCATGCCACGATTTGGGAATACTCGTTATTGCTAGATTGCGGATCACACGTCCTGTTTTCCAAGTCCCCACCTTAAATTTGCGGGCTCTCACAAAACTCACTACCACGGCATTGCGGCGGAGGCTTTTTTATGATCGGTGATTCCTATGTCTCTTGCAGCGACCCAAATTGACTCCCATTCAATTGCTCAAGTCTCCAAACAAGCTCAAACCCTAGTCCGGTTCATTTCTCAGTTTGAATCCTGCGCGGTTGCTTTGTCTGCTGGAGTTGACAGTAGCGTGGTAGCCAAAGCAGCTTGTCTCGCAGTGGGCGACCGGGCGCTTGCCGTTACCGCTCAAAGTGCGAGTCTGGCCAGCGGCGAATTGCAATTGGCTCAACAAACCGCAAAGTTAATTGGTATCCGGCATCAAGTTATTGAAACAGCGGAATTCGAAAATGCAGATTATTTGCGAAACGCTGGCGACAGGTGTTATCACTGTAAAACCGAACTCTATCAAAAGTTGCAGTCCTTGGCTGCCTCGACGACAGGATGCGTGCTGTTAAGCGGGACGAATCTAGACGATCTGGGTGATTATCGACCAGGGCTAGCAGCCGGAGTTGAGCATCAAGTCGTGACTCCATTGGCGGATTGTCGGTTTGATAAATCAACGGTCCGGGATATCGCTAAGTTCTGGGACTTGCCAGTTTGGGATCGTCCGGCCAGTCCCTGTCTATCCAGTCGCATTGCTTATGGAGAAACGGTCACACCGGAGCGGTTGGCAATGGTGGACGCGGCAGAATGTTTTCTCAGAGATCGTGGATTTACCGATGTGCGTGTGCGTTATCATCGCAATGATTTAGCGAGCATAGAAGTAAACGCTGAGCAGATTACTGATTTGACAAGTGCTGCTATGCGGCAAAATGTCGATACAAAACTTCGCTCACTGGGATTTGCCGTTGTCACAATTGACCTGCGTGGCTTTCAATCGGGTAGCTTGAACCAGTTGTTGCAGATTCAAACCTGAACATCGGTTTATTGATAGGTTGGGACGGCACGCTGCTCTTCAAAGGTCTTGCGAAGATCCTCATCGAGGCGATCGATGATTTCCATTTGAACTTTAAGGTCGATTTGGTCAATGATCTCACTGAGCGCGACGAGTTCTTGGACAACCTTTTTAGGATCGTTCTGACGATGATAAATATTCGCTAATCCCGCTAACCCAAATCCGCGGAAATGCCGTTCTTCAGGTCCCAAGAGAACAAGTTCTAGATAATAGGATTCGGCGAGTTCGAAATCTGCGGCGACCAAATATAAATCACCTAGCCGTTGGTGCGCGCGTAGAGTGTAGTAATTATTGTTGGGAGAATCCGTCGGCGGGAAATACTCTTCAACACATTTATATGCTTTATCGGTGTTGAGGATCGACGCGTAATAATACTGTTGCTCAACCGTATCATATTTCTCGATGGTGTTTGTCGGCTCGATGGTTACGTCCAGTGGTGTTTCTTGGTATCGCATACCGGCCAGTACCATGCCACCGACAAAGAACATGACCGCTGTAAGTACCCACAAGCGATTCAAGGTAAACTTCCCAGCTTGCCGCGTGTGAGTTTTCATTAGAGCGTCAAGTTGTTGCGTTGCTTGGACTCGAGAGTTTGCCAACGACATGTTTTCCCAATCCCAGCGGTCGAGATCGTCCGGCCAGCTATTGTCCATATCGGCGGCCGGCAGTTTCCGCAGCGATTCTTGTAAGTCGGTTGCTTTTTGAAAACGGTCAGAGGGATCTTTGGCTAGCAACTTCATAATGATCGAGCTAAACGCTGCAGAAAGATCACTGCGATGTTCTTGAATCGCCACCGGTTCGCGTTTGAGGTGTTGAACGGCAACACTCAACGCAGTCTCACCTCGAAACGGAGGGTTTCCAGTTAGCATGTGATAGGCTGTTACCCCTAACGAATACATATCACTGCGAGGATCGACCGCTTTGCCTTCCGCTTGTTCCGGACTCATGTACAGGGGCGTCCCCATCGTGATACCAATCTGTGTGGTTTGTACACCGTCAGCTTGATCGACAACTCGAGCTAATCCAAAATCAGCAACTTTGACTTCACCGGTTGGGGCGAGCATAATGTTTTCAGGTTTGATGTCACGATGAATAATCCCATGCTTGCCCGCTCGATTGAGGGCCGCGGCAACCTGTTGCAGAATATTGACGCCTAAGCCACTTGAGACATTTCCGTTACGCTGCATGAATTGAGCGAGGTTTTGCCCAGCAACATATTCTTGGGCGATAAAGTGAATCCCTTGGATGTTACCGACTTCATATATTTGAACGATATTTGCGTGGACCAGAGACGCCGCCGCTTGGGCTTCCGTGTGAAATCTACGCACATAGGATTCTTGTTCAGCGAGGTTACTTTTGAGTACCTTAAAGGCAACTCGTCGTTTCAACGATTGTTGTTCGGCTAAATAAACAACACTCATCCCACCATGTCCGAGGCGTCTGAGGATCTGATAGTCGCCCAGAGTTAGCCCGATGAGAGAGGCGGAATGCAGATTTTCGGAGTCAGCAGTGGTCATGATACGCTAGCAGTGATTCTTTTTCTCTGTTTGTAAGCACAGCTTCATTATATAAGAGTTGTTACGTATTAGCGTACAGTTTGTTCCATAAAATCGATATGTCGAAAGGGACTTGTCCCCCTTTTCGTTTCCTGCAAGCAGTTAAGCTTTATAGTGTGCTGCGGTTTGAATTGATGATACAAAGAACCAATAAAACCGAGAGTCTGCCAATGAATTATTCCACCAAAACGTTATCTCGAAAGTCTACACGTTATTATCGTTGGGTCGTTTACACGTTGCTGGTTTCAGCCGGTCTACACGTTTTAGGGGTGATCACCGCGCTCGGTGTGTTACAACCTGGGCTTGATGTACAACTGCCTATATTAGATCGCGCTCATTACGTCAGCAACAACGTTTTGTCTTGGCGGCTTGGTTGGCTCGTGTGGCAATGCACCGCGCTTACCAACCTTGCTGCGGCCATCGCTATTGTTTGTTATTTTCGGCACGCCTATCGCCAGCGAGTCGCTGGTACTCGCTGGCCGTATTACTGGTCGCTGGCAGCATTGGTGTTTACGATTTCAGCGATGATTCCCGAGCAGTGGGCTGAATTTGCTCTGGTTTCTGAATTTATTCAAACTGCGCATCTTGCAGTCACCACAGGCGACGCCACTCAATACTTATTGCAGGAATCACGTTGGATTGTCATGACCACGACTTGTGGCGCCTGCGGCTATACGTTTATGCAACTCGCTTGGATCTGCTGCGCGACGACCTATCATGGCCGGCCTCGAAAAATATGGTGGTTCTGGGGCCTTGGTCTGCTCGATTTTGTCTTGTTCACAATTTCCTATTTAGCTTGCTATTGGAGTTGCCAAGCGGCGTTGCAAGGCGGAGCGTATGTTGGATTCGAAACGGTATTCTTTTTCAACTCGCTTGCATTTCCATTATTGATTCTGTGGATGTTGATGTTCATTGCCGTTGTGGGCAATTGCCATCACGCACGCGGAATCGTTGGCGATCCGTAATTTTAAGACGCTGATTCCATAATGGCAGCAATAGTGCCCACGGTTGCACAGATGTGGAAGATGATTGTGCAGACGCCAGCGACAATTCCAACAATCGCATGCGCCGAACCTTTAATAACAGGATTCTGTTTACGAGCTTGCAGCCCTTTGACCCCAAGGATGATACTTGCGATGCCAGAAAAAGGAATGAAGAAGGAGAAGATGCCAACGTAATATGCGATAAGTGCACATTTGTTTTTGTAGGGAATGAGTCCGCCGGTGGCGTCGCCTTGCATGTCTTGTCCATATTGCGGCTGCATCGGAGCCATTTGTTCAGCTTGGGGAGTCAAATATGGATTGGGTGTGTTCCCTTCCATCGGTGGATTTAGGTTTAGCGGATCATTTTCATTTGGCGTATTTGACATGTTGTCCCTTGAGAAGAGAGATTATTGCTTGATGGTCTGCTGCAACTAGAAGCTAAAGAATGGAATTGGGATTAGCAAAGCATGCTGCTCCAGTAAGCTCCATTCACCATGCCATGATGTGTAACGCGAAGCGAGTACTATCGAACCGTATGCAAATACGATGGGGATGAGGGTCAGACGGCCTAACCAGATCGACAATCGTAGACGCGGCGTTTCACGGCGTTGGGCACGAGCGTAGGCCCAGCCTAGAAGGATGCGAGTCGGCCAAGCGAAGATGATAAAAACAACAGCCGGCAACAGCACGACTTCCCGCGGTGTCAGTTCGATTTTGACTAAATATACGGGCAACGCCAATAGCCACACGGAAACCATCGATATCCATAATGCCAGTGGTGCGCGTTGGTACATTGAGCGTACAACGCCGATCTCTCGAAACACGGCAAGCCGTCGTTCCACAGCGAAACGTGTTTGCAGCATCGGTAGGTACAAGAAAATAATTGCGAGTGAAATATATCCGATCGTTCCGCAAACGATGTTTATGCCGCGTGGTAAAACCATCCCGCCAATGCACAATCCAAGGGGAATAATGAGCCAGCAGAATGTACCAACAAATGCTTGAAATCCTGACACAAAAAGATCACGCAAGGGAAATTGACTGACGCATTCCCAGAACTTGTCATGGGCGGCGACGTAGATCTTACGATTCAATCCTTCTTTCAAAAACTTTACGGGCGCCGGCCAAACAAAATGTCGCAGTAATCCACCACGGGTCCAAGCCCATAAGGTAACAAGGATTGTAAATGCAGCTAGCAAGGCAGTCTGCCGACCGTATTGGGCAGCTCGTTCGCTGCCGGGGAGCATGATTGTGGCATCCGCGTAGTAATTCGACATGAAGTATGCGGGGAGCCAAATCAGGAATGTCCCAAGGATGACTCCGCCCGCTCGAGCAGCGGCTTGGATTCCCCAAAACCCAGCACGAACTTTTTGGTGTTTCACAATACGTCTGGATATCTCAAGTAAATATCCCAACGCGATGAATTGAACGATAGGTAATGATGCCGCGAGAGCGAGTGCTGTAACGAGGACAACGACACCAAAGATCCAGAATACGAAACGGTAAAACGCACGAAAGGGAGCAAACACAACGTGGGTGATTTGTTTAATAACGCCCATACTTTGTGTTGAATATTGATTGTCCGGTATAAAGGGTTGGACGCTAGTCGGAATCACCGGCTGCACCGGTGTCGGGACGACCGCTTCCGCCGGAGGCGCGACAACCAATGGCAAACCAGTTGGGGGGATTAGTTCCAGATTATCGTGTTCGTTTTCAAGCATGATCAAAGGCGAAACGATGTTGATTTAAAGGCAAAACGGTATTAGGCGTTTGGGATGCCGATTCTATAAACGTAGCCCAAACGCTAAAGGCGGATGAACTAGAAAAGCAAACTCATAATGCTATAATACATTATACAATTCATTTAGTGGGAAATGGGCGTAAGTTGACGTATGAGGAATCTGTGAAAATGAAATGGCGGCCAATTATTTCGGTATCGATTTGCCTCGTCGTGTTCGGCGTTATTTCAAGCAGCCTGCTGTCAACGAATCAAAAAGATTCTTCTGCGGCTTGGCGGAAGCTACCTGTTCCCGTGGATACCGATGTCCTGAACGTCGTTGCTGCGGTGAATAACGAGTTTTCCGATTCATGGAAGGCTGCCGATTTAGAAGCGGCAGCACCTGCGTCGGTCCGCGCAGTCATGCGACGAGCTTCGCTCGCGCTTCACGGAACAGTCCCATCTCTGGAAGAAATTCGAGAGTTTGGCCCGTCAGATCAGCAGGGTAAAACGATCGCAGTAGAATACGAATTAATGGATCGCTATATCCAATATTTACTAGCAGATCGTCGTTACGCGGATTATGTCAGTGAACGATTTGCTCGAGTGTTTGTCGGTGTGGATGCTGGGCCCTTCTTGGTCTATCGTCGCCGCCGTTTTCAGTTGTGGCTGAGTGACCAACTGTTTGCAAACCGCCCATACGATAGTTTATGTCGCGAATTAATCAGCGGTACGGGTGTCTGGGTCAGTGATCCAGCTGTTAATTTTGTAACGGCAACGATTACTGATGACAGTGGCGGTCGCCCCGACTTGCCAAAACTAGCCGGACGTACGAGCCGCGCATTTTTAGGAATGCGTTTGGACTGTCTACAGTGCCATGATGATGCACTGGGCACCATTGGTTTGAGCTTCGATGGGATATCGCGCGAGGCGCTGCAAACCGATTTTCATCAATTTGCAGCTTTTTATTCTCAAGCTAGTATCAGTCTCGGCGGCGTACAAGATGATTTTCACAACTACTTTTATACCTACCAGGGCGATGAAAAAGATTCTCATATTGCGCCCAAAGTCCCGTTTCGATCTGACTTAGAATTGCCGACAGGTTCCCGACGCGGACAACTTGCTAATTGGATCACTGCCCGCCAAAACAAAGCATTCTCGCGAACAGCCGTGAACAGGGTGTGGGCAATAATATTTGGTAAACCGTTGGTGGACCCGGTAGATGACATTCCGTTGATGGGACCGTTTCCGCCAGGCCTAGAATTATTGGCAACGGATTTTAGTGATCATGATTACGATCTGAAACGACTGATCCAAATCATAACTCGCCTTGATGTCTTTCGCATCTCTAGTCGAGCAGCCTTTGAGGTGACTTTACAACACGAGCGCGCGTGGACGGTTTTTCCTTTAGTGCGTTTGCGGCCCGAGCAAGTTGCTGGTGGCATTGGGCAAACCGCAAAGGTACAGACGATTGATGCCGATGTTAGCTATACGGTGCGGCAACAACAACAACAGGATATTTTCTCCTTTGTTAAACGATACGGGGATACCGGAGAGGATGAATTTGAGGATCGTGGCGGTACAATTACTCAACGATTGCTAATGATGAATGGTAATTTCGTGACAGACCGTACACGCAGTTCTGACGATTCAAATACCGCCGCACGTATTGCAGCAATTGCTGAAGATGACACAGATGCCATTGAAATCACATATCTTTGCGTACTTACTCGGCTACCTTCTGAGACAGAACGTAATCACTTTTTAACGGCATTGCATGAGGTTTCGCCCGGCCAGCGGGAGCAAGTATTGGAAGATCTTTTTTGGACTTTAATTAATAGCACCGAGTTTTCGTGGAATCATTAAGGTTGCTCATTGCAAAGAACATCCGCTTTAAAAACGGAGAAAGAAAAGTACATAAATGGCTTGTCAAACACAGCAACATTGGAATCGTCGGACACTGTTAACCGCTGGTATGCAAGCAGCGGCAGCGACTAGTATGTCTTGGTTGACACCGTTAGCCACGAAACTTGCACGCGCTCAAGAACTTGCTCCTGATGCGCATGCGCCCGCCAAAAGCGTAATCCTGTTGTGGATGCAGGGTGGCCCAAGTCAGCGCGACACGTTTGATCCCAAGCCTCAATCTAGCGAATTATATAGTGGGGGTGTAAAGTCTATTGCGACCTCGGCCAAGAATGTAAAAATTGCCGAGACGTTACCATTGATGGCCGAACAGATGCATCACTTAAGCTTGGTACGGAGTGTGGTTAGTCGCGAGGGTGACCATGCTCGTGGTGTTTACAATGTGAAAACAGGTTTTCGCCCGGACCCCACCTTGGTGCACCCGTCTATCGGTGCGGTTATGTGTCATCAGTTGACGGATGAATTAGAGATTCCACGGCATATTTCTATGCTGACAACAAACAATCCCGCGCGGGGAGGTTACCTCGGTGATTCGTTCGACGCGTTTCAAGTTGGCGACCCTCGGCAACCCGTTCCAGATGTTCTGAGTCGCGTGAACAAAGAACGCGATAAGAAACGCCGCGCGGATTTATTTGGAGTGGTTGAGCAGGAGTTTGCTCGCGGTCGCTTGCGGAACCTTGATGAGAGAAAAACGCTCCATCAATTGTCGATGCAAAGAGCGGTTGACATGATGGCTTCTACGCAGCTTGAAGCCTTTTCTTTGAAGGATGTATCGCAAACAAAAAAAGATCGCTTCGGAGACACTTCGTTCGGTCGCGCTTGTTTGGCTGCTACTCAGTTGATTCAAGTCGGAGTGCGATGTGTGGAAATTACGCTTGGCGGTTGGGATAGCCATATAAATAACACCTCGGGCCAAGCGAGCCGTACGAAAATTATGGATGCGGCGATGTCTTCGCTGCTCGCGGAACTTGAAGATACCGGTTTGTTGGAAAGTACGATTGTGGTCTGGGGTGGTGAATTTGGTCGCACACCTTGGCTCAACAGCACAAATGGTCGGGACCATTGGCCGCATGGATTTACGATCGCCTTAGGTGGAGGCGGGATCCAAGGTGGACGTGTAATCGGCGAAACAAACCCTGAGCCGGCTCGAGATGCGAAAGATGAGGCCGCCGACGTTGTGGATAAACACGAAGTCCAAGATATTCATGCGACCGTTTTTAAGGCGCTCGGTATCGACTACGAACAGGAAATGATGACACCGGTTGGCAGGCCGATGATTGTCGCACAAGGTAATGCAATCAAAGAATTGTTTTAATGACAGTCCACAGGTAACCGATGATATGGGTATCGACGAAAGTGGCCTGTATTTATACTGCGGCTACTCGAAATGAACCGAGGTGTTTCGCAAGCGTATTTAAAGAATGACAATTATGACCATCATGTTTCGCTGTTTGATGTGT
>CAWVZW010000039.1:0-33819 GCA_963934735.1 uncultured Planctomycetaceae bacterium | reverse complement strand
TGAACTTAGGACTGAAGGATCGCCATTGGGAAGTCGGCCGTTCTTAGCGTTCATCTAAAACTAAGTACTCCGATTATTCGGGAGCGTGAATGACTTTTAGACCTTGCCCACTGATTACTAAGACTAAAAATATAATCGTCAATCCGGTGGGTCTTGATGTATACGAATCGCAATTGTCGTCTTGTGGGGTTTTCCCGTGCGGATGTCAAAGTAAACGCTAAAAGTACCGTAACGTACTGGGGATCTGGAGTAGCGTGGCCGAGTCGTAATTAAGGCAGACTTAACAACACAATTGTCTTGCCACGATTGGTGCACGAGAACAGGATTGGCTACGCTCAACGTAAGACTGTTCTGCTTGCAAATCGCTTTAATTTCGGAGTTTTTGGTTGCGAGTATTGCTTGAAACGTTTGGTCCAACTCTCCCTCTTCCCATTGATGTACAATCGGTTTGACACGAACCTTGCTCATATTGAAATGATGGATTTCCAATCTTTCTTTTTGAGGGTAGCTAAGTTCAGGGCGGTTGGGAACAATCTTCGCAGTGAACACAGCTATCTTACTATCTGTCAGCCGGCCCCAGTGGAGTGGCGCTCGCACGGAAAACAGTTGTTGTAAATTAGGGGAATCGTTACCCAAATTGTCGCAATACAGAGTTGCCTTTATGGCCGAATCTAAATGTGCGAAGGATTGAGGAATAGCCTCGCCGAAAATCGTAGCTAGCAACAATTCTGGATTTACACTTTGTGATTTATCTTTGCCGAGCACTGATTTTGTGTATTGGTGAATTTCCGGAAGTTTCTCGATTCGCTCGGTGAAGCGAGGCAATAAATATTCAGAAACGTATTTTTGATTTTTTGGATCCGACTTATCGAGAAAGTAAATCCGCCAGTGCGGGTGTCTCGGCCAAGTTAGATGTAGCCAGGGCGGGTCGAGTAGGTAAACGTCGTTGGTAGACGCGTCATACCTCCCCAAAAAGGTAACGGTCTTTCCAGCTGCAAGATTCTCGCGATTTGAATACATCGTAACGCCTGCCGACCCAGAATAGACCCCATCAGGTCGCGCTACTTCGATACGTAATTCTTTGTGCGCTGATACCTGTATAGCGGCAAGCAACAGAGTGGCAATGGACGCAAAAAGTGAACTCTTCCTATTGACTATTATGGTGACAAATATCACTTGGTTTGTTTTGCCCTAGAAATTTCCATACCTATTACCCGTTTACTTTAATGGTCATGTCCAGCATCATGTTCATGCGAATCGTGTTGCTGATTTTGGTCAGGTTCTGGATGATCATGAGAGTGCATCGATTCAATGCTCACAGCTAACAGCAGGCCAATGATCAAAGCGGCTGTTAATTTCCCGCGATCATGCGAGTGAAAAGCAACCTCAGGTAACAAGTCGCTCAAGGCAATACATAAAAAGAAACCGGCTGAAAATGCTAAGGCAATTCCTACGAGCGTCTCTTGTTCACCGGCAAATTGTTCTGCACCGAACCAAAACAGTACGGCACCCAAAGGACATATTAGCGAGAACACAATATTGATCATCGTCCGCATGCGTGACGACCATGAAGCAGCGTGCATCAGAGAAGTGATAGCGAGTGCGTCGAGAGGTTTATGCAAGAACACAACTAAGAAAGTACCGAGCCCTAAAAATATCGCACCTTTGGCACCGTGTCCGATCTCCGCAGTTACACTTGCAGAAATTGCGACTCCGTCAAGCAGTGAGTGAATTGCAAGCCCAACGAACAATCCGATCCAGCTGAATTGATGAGCATCACTTTTTGATTCATCTTCCCCAACAAGTTCATGGTGGTGATCGTGTTCACAATCATGCCCGTCATTAGCAGCATGCGAGTGCACGTGAAAGACTCGTAACAAGAAGAACATCACCAGCAATCCGCACAACATTGCCCCACCTGCTAATGATGGCGATTTTAGGTGTTCCAAAGCAGCGGGCAGCATATGCAACAACGCAACGCCTAGCATCACACCAGAAACTAAACTCATCATCAATTGCCGCTTTAGGTGGTTCAGTTTCACCAATGATGGCAACCAACCACCGGCTAATGAAGCGGCAATCGTGAGCAAGCAATACAGTAAAACGGTTACAAAAGGTGACATAACCCTAAATTGTAGAGCCAAAGATTAGATTGTAGTAGGGGCACCGATAAGCTACGTCACCCCGATCCTCTCACTTTTTTACCGTTGAGCATCGTCCCGATGAGTGTGTACCTAACTAAATACTCGTACATCAACAAGAGGACAGCAGTACAGACAGAACATACTATTATAAATTTAGTGGTTCCATCGAGATTCCAATCACTAATCAACCATTGCAGCCAAATCATCAACGGAAGATGAGCTAGGTAAAGCCAATAGGACGAGTCGGAGATATACCGCATCCACTTGTTCTCCGCTGACATCAGTTTGCGAAACAACCCAATGAGGCCAAACGTCATCAACCAGACATACAGTACCTGAATGACAACCGAAATTGTTTGCTGCAACAATCTGGGCAGTCCGTTAAAAATCCCCGCATCCCCGATTTCAAGTCCCACTCCCATCAAGAACAACAGCAGCGCAACTGGCAGCGTAACAAACCATTGACTGCCCAATTCCCCTTTGGTGTCCTTGCAATCAAAATAAAGCGCTCCAAATCCAAAGAAAATTGCGTAGTAAAACAATAAATGTGGGAAAGGAATCAAACCGACTGATGTATCCGGACCAAACCCGGAGTCCATAAACGATTGGGGAATGATCGTGATCGGGACTAACCACAGATACCTTAACGGTGACACGATCAACAAATTCGGTAAGGACTGAAGCCCGACAAGGTCGGCAAACGTAGCATAGACAGCAAATCCAACGACTAACCAACAAAGAAACCAGAGAAACCACAGGTGATGAAACACAGGAGTGAGCAACGCATGAAATCCACTTTTTACATTCCAGAAGTCCGCAGACACGATCCCCCAATAGATGTCGGTCAGACTCGGTATTTCGTCACCACCCTCGCCAACGGTCAATGCCGTCGCTGTATCCTGTCGTTGTCCGGGATCTTCTCCCTGTTCTGATAACTGACCTACCAACTCATTATCACCATCTTTGATCGCATCAAACAAATCGCCTGCGGCCCAAACCTCGCAACTATCGGGATTATCCGCTTCGGCAGGTACTGGCGATGCAGAGGTACTGGCTTTGGCGTCCTTCATGGCGATTTCCAGAATTTCAACAATCTGATGGTGTTGAGAAAATCGCGCTGTATCCAAAGCGTTATCGTCATCCAAATTACGATAAAACAAGTCCGCTCCCTCAGCAATCAAGAACTCGACTGCTTCGGTTTCCCCAGCAGATGCAGCCACAATCAAAGCCGTTGATTGTCGCGCTTGGTCACGAGCATCGATATCCACGCCACTTTTAAGAAATCGCTTCAATGCAGTAACATCGCCGAACACCGCCGCCCACCAAATATCCGTAGCGGCACTCACCTCCTTCGTGAGAACTGTCGGCTGACGAACCACCATTGCTGAAACCCAATTCATCGTAGGGATAACTGTAACTAGTCCGACCAGACAAGGAATTAGAATCCTCTTAAACCGATGATTGATAAGGCTTTGCAATCCACGTTTACGCCAAAGCATGGCCGTAAAGAAACCACTGACTAGGAAAAACAAAGGCATCCTAAAGCCGTGAATCATCGCGAAAACCGCTCCCAACCACGGTGCCTGATTCGCATCCTGCACAGCCCACGGAAATCCCGTATAGGCTAACAACCCATGCAATGCGATTCCTAACAACATCGCAATCGCTCGCAAAGCGTCTAAATCATGTCTCCGCGGGAATGATCTTGGGGAACTACTCATAAATACGTGCCGTCCTAGATTCCGTAATTAATACCAAAGTAAGATAGCAAATATACGGTCAACGGCGACTTTTATTCCAGCAAATTTAGTGTTTGGTCCACACTTCTCACATTCACACTAGCACAGGTCCTAATTGTTGTAACCAGTCGATGCTGTTAAATTGGAGTACTTAACCACATAAATTATCTTCTTACTATCTAAGATTTCACACATGACCGCTGCCAGCCCCAAAATAATCTACACCAAAACAGATGAAGCCCCAGCACTGGCAACTCAATCATTGCTGCCCATTATCCGCGCTTTCACACAATCCTCGAACATCAATATTGAGCTCAAAGATATCTCGCTTGTCGGCCGTATTCTCGCAACATTCAGCAATCAACTCCCCCCTGAACAACAACAAGTTGACGCACTTGCCGAACTTGGGGCCCTCGCCAAAACACCTGCGGCCAACATCATTAAGCTACCTAATATCAGTGCCTCAGTTCCACAACTCAAGACGGCCATCGCTGAATTACAATCTCACGGCTACGCGATACCAGATTTTCCCGAAGAACCGGAAACCGATGTCGAAAAAGAAACTCGAGCTCGTTATGCCAGAGTTCTTGGAAGTGCTGTAAATCCAGTTCTCCGCGAAGGAAATTCAGATCGTCGCGTGGCAGCTCCAGTCAAAGAATACGCCCGAAACAATCCACATAGCATGGGCGAGTGGAGTAGTGATTCAAAAACACATGTTGCCCACATGTCCACGAATGATTTCTTTGGTAGTGAACAATCTCACGTAATGGGAACCGCCACCACCGTCCGCATCGTGCTCGTTGCCGACGATGGAAGCTCAACATCACTGAAGGAAGACCTGCAACTCTTATCGGGCGAAGTCATCGATGCCTCGGTCCTTAGCTGTACCACGCTCAAGTCATTTTTTGCTGAAGCCATGGACGATGCTCTTCACCAAGACATTTTGCTTTCCTTGCATATGAAAGCGACCATGATGAAAGTCTCCGATCCCATCATTTTTGGACATGCCGTCGATGTCTATTACGCGGACGTATTCACCAAGCACGCCGCAATACTTGAGCCGCTAAATATCGACACCCGAAACGGCATTGGCGATCTGTATAGCAAAATCAGGGAACTTACTGATGAACAACAAGCTGCAGTTCAAGCTGACATCCAGGCACTTTCGACAACTCGACCACATCTCGCGATGGTCGATTCAGACCGTGGTATCACCAACCTTCACGTTCCCAGTGACGTAATTATTGATGCCTCAATGCCAGCAGCGATTCGCTCCTCGGGTCAAATGTGGGGGCCCGATGGCCAACTCGCGGATACGAAAGCAATGATTCCCGACCGTTGCTACGCTCGCATCTACCAAACAGTCATCGACTTCTGCAAACAAAATGGTGCCTTTAATGTCACCACGATGGGTAACGTTTCCAATGTTGGTTTGATGGCACAAAAAGCAGAAGAGTATGGGTCACATGATAAGACTTTTGAAATTTCTCATGCCGGAACCGTACAAGTGGTTGATGCTGAGGGCACAACATTACTTGAACACAGCGTCAGTGCAGGTGACATTTGGCGAATGTGTCAAACCAAGGATGAGCCAATCAAAGATTGGGTTCGTCTCGCGGTCAGTCGTGCCCGCGCCACTGGATCAACTACAATTTTCTGGCTCGACAGCGACCGCGCTCACGACAACAACCTCATCGCCAAAGTCAACGAATACCTACCACTGCATGACACCACTGGACTTGATATTCAAATTCTATCAACCACCGACGCAATGCAACTATCATGCCAGCGGTGCCGAGATGGTCTCGACACAGTTTCCGTTACCGGCAACGTGTTACGGGACTACCTAACCGACCTCTTTCCAATCATCGAATTAGGGACCAGTGCAAAAATGCTGTCGATCGTACCGCTGTTAGCCGGCGGCGGTCTCTATGAAACTGGTGCCGGTGGTTCTGCCCCCAAGCATGTGCAACAATTTCAAGCTGAAAATCACCTACGCTGGGATTCACTCGGTGAATTCCTCGCAATCGGAGTTTCCTTGGAAGAACTGGCTGAAAAAACTGATAACAAAAAGCTTACACTTGTCGCCGCCGCATTAAATCAAGCAAGCAGCCAATATCTAACAGAAAACCGCTCGCCATCCCGAAAAGTTAACGAATTGGACAATCGTGGCAGCCATTTCTATTTAGCACTTTACTGGGCTCAGGCTTTGGCGACTCAAACGAATTGCCCGGAGTTGCAAGCAGAGTTTTCACAATTGGCGGCAACACTCGCTGAAAACGAGCAAGCGATTGTCGACCAATTGATTGCCGTGCAAGGCGCAGCTGTCGACCTCGGCGGATATTATCATCCCTGTGAACAATCGGTCGTTACCGCCATGCGACCGAGCACCATTTTTAACGATGCGATCGATGGATTTTCGGACGCCGATAACGCACACTAGGATTCCCCAACACCCGCTTGCATTTCTAAACCTAGCGAACCGTAACCATGCTAAAAATCAACTCGCTCGGAACCACCAAATTACCCGTCACTTGTCTTGGCTATGGCAGCATGGGATTGCGCGGCCCAGCAACGTGGGGAGTGCGAACCGTCACTGACGAAGCTGCCGATAAGTTTCTAAACCAAGTACTCGACGCGGGTATAAACTTCATCGATACTTCGCCCGACTATGGTGCCAGCGAGGAACGCATCGGCAAGTATATTGGCTCGCGCCGCAGCGAATTTTTTCTTGCCACAAAGTGCGGTTGCGATTATCAACAACATACCGACCACATCGAAATCATTCACACGTGGTCGGCAGACGTGCTCAAACGTAACATCGAAACCAGCCTCTCAAGGCTGCAAACAGACTGCATCGATTTATTGCAATTCCACGGTGGTGACGCTGAGTCGATTCAACAAGCAGGCCTCGTTGATACGCTCATCGAGTTTAGAGAGCAGGGCATGATTCGGTTTCTAGGAGCATCGAATGCTATCCCGAACCTGCAAGGCATGATTGATATGGGAGTGTTTGACACATTTCAAATTCCCTATTCATGTTTAGCCCCGCAGCACCACGACTTGATTTCGCAAGCAGCGGCAACGGGTGCGGGCATTATCATTCGCGGCGGCATCGCACACGGTGGACCTGACGCCGTGATCGAGCGCCCGGCACTGAACGATGTCTGGCAGCAAGCCAACCTCGATGAATTATTGCCGTCCGGCATGACGCGTGCCGAACTCATTCTGAGATTTACATTATCCCATCCCAATATCGACACCGTAATTGCAGGGACTTGCGACACGCAACACTTGCAGGAAAACATCGCTAGTGCCTCTGCCGGACCTCTCGGGGAAGACCTGTACACCGAAATTAAACAACGCGTAATGTAATCTACCGCGTCGAGCCTAGCGGTTCATAATTGTCCGATTGTTGTGCCATGTAAGTTCTTTCATATACGCACGCAAACAATGTTGATTGATTCTTATCTCCAACCAATCGTACGCATGAGGGTAACACTGAGTCCCAGTTTTACAACCTATTCTTGCGTACTTTGCTTATATTTTTCATCTTTTAAAATGTCCGCGATATCCCAAAACAGTAACCGTTAACATTGCTCATCCTAAAATGCTATAATCCAGAAAACATCCAATCAAAACAGTCCTGCATTCCTCCACAGATAAATGTATTATGTCACCCACCGATAATCCTCAGCGACGTGAATTTCTTCAACAAACGGTCGCGGCCGCAACCATTTGGAAACTACTTCCGGATAGTCTCCAAGCAGATGAGCAATCAGATCAACCGCTGCGATTAGCGACTTTTCAATTCGACGTCACACCACCGATGGGCCATTCGCTCTGTGGTGGGTGGATCAAGCCCGTCGTAGGTGTAACCGACAGCCTGCAAGCCATCGGGTTTGTCTTACTTGGCGCCGGCAAACCGATCGTCATTGTTGCGGTTGACTGGACTGGAATACTCAATGAAGCACATGTCCAATGGCGGACAACACTTGCTAACGCCGCTGGCACAACTCCAGATCGAGTCGCTGTGCAATGTGTACACCAACACAACGCGCCGTTCGCTTGCCTTGGTGCTGAAAAGATTGTGATGGCCGAAGGTGATCTACCCCATATCGTGGAAGTTGATTATTTCAACGATTGCCTGAAACGAGGCGCCGCTGCAGTTCGCAAGAGCCTCGACACAGCCCAAACAGTAACTCATGTTGGCCAAGGCGAAGCAAAAGTAGATCGGGTTGCATCGAACCGACGTATTTATCGAGATACCTACGGCATCATCAAAGCCATGCGAGGCAGCAGTTGCAAAGACCCTAAGATTCGCGCAATGACTGAAGGCATCATTGATCCCATGCTAAAGACCGTCGCTTTTTACAATGGTGATAAAAAGATTGCCGCGTGTCATTATTATGCGACACACCCTATGAGTTATTATGGTGATGGCTTAGTTTCCAGTGACTTCGTGGGTATCGCGCGAAAACAACACCAAGCAGAAGAGCCGCATTGTCATCACATTTACTTTACCGGGGCTGGCGGAAATGTTTCCGCAGGTAAATACAACGATGGGTCGCATCCCGTACGTGAAGTACTCGCGAAACGGATCTACGATGGCATCGCAGCGGCCGCTAAAAACATAAAGAAAAAGCCACTTACCGACGTTGCCTGGCGGACTGTAGAAATGCTGCCAACCGCTCGTGACCTATTTGTCGCCGATGAACTACAAGCTCGTATCTCCGATAAATCCAATTCGACGGTCGGCCGAAATCGACCTTCGTATATGCTCAGTTGGTTACAACGACTGGAACAAAAAACCCCGATCTTACTCAGTGCGTTGAATCTCGGAGATATTTCATTGCTGCATCTACCAGCTGAATCATTCATCGAATATCAACTACGGGCACAGACACTTGCGCCCGATCGTTTTGTCGCAACCGCGGCTT
This sequence comes from uncultured Planctomycetaceae bacterium, assembly GCA_963934735.1. GTDB lineage: Bacteria > Planctomycetota > Planctomycetia > Pirellulales > Pirellulaceae > UBA721. The sequence goes on along the minus strand of CAWVZW010000039.1, from coordinate 24,996 downwards.
ATGGTGACGGTGGCCCGTGGTATATTCCGATCGCACAAGAATACGCTAACGGTGGCTATGAAGTAAGCGTTGCCTTTAGTGATTCATCAATCGATGCCACGATGACCGCAGGAATCGCCAAGCTACTAGGCTAAGCACATTCAATGTTTTTGGGTTCCCGATGTCCTTTCTATTCTCACCAAAACCAAAATGTTCCGAACAATGATTAGCCAACCGTCCTCGATCATTCTAGCCCTGCTAGTTTCTTTCAGCTTGGGTTTCATTCTAATAACAAATAATCAGGCGCAACCGCCAGAAGAGCGAGTCGTCACTGCTGCGGATATGCCGCGGATCAAACACACCGACTCCGAAAATTCTCTAGCAACGTTTCAACAAGCTCGTGGATTTACATTAGAACTCGTTGCCGCTGAACCACTCGTGTCCGATCCCGTTGACGCTTGTTTCGATGAGTACGGTCGCATGTACGTTGCCGAAATGCACGGGTATCCATTTTCCCAAGAACCTACGAAACTCAATCCCGCAGGTGGTGGATTCAAGGATGCCGGCATCATTCGTCTGCTCGAAGATACCAATAATGACGGTACGATGGATCGCAGTACCGTGTTTGTCGACAATATCAGTTGGCCAACATCCGTCAGGCCGTATAACGGTGGCGTATTCGTCATTGCACCAGGATCCCTGTACTACTTTAAAGACACTGATGGAGATAACAAAGCAGATGTCCGAGACGAAATTCTTTCTGGTTTCGGTCGAGGAAATGTACAGTCCGTAAGCAACGGACTTGAATGGGGATTGGATAACAAAATCTATTTCGCCGCTGGGCGTAATCCCAAAACTCTACTGTATCGCGGCAATCCACTATTTCCCGTAGGTGCCGTCGACTTGCGATTCGATCCACGTACCGAGAAGTTCGAACAGGTTACCGGTGGACTGCAATTCGGGCACTCACACGATGCCTGGGGAATTCGTTTTGTTTGTAGTAACAGTAACCACATGCAACAAGTCGTCTATCCACAACAATACCTATCACGAAATCCATATTTCGCTGCACAAGGTCTTGTACGAAATATCGCAAAGGATGGCGCGAGCGCACCCGTGTTTCGGATCAGCCCACCAGAACCTTGGAGAATCGTTCGCCAGAAATGGCGGGCACTCGACAAAGGCTACCGCTTGGTCATCAACAAACAGGGTGGTTATGAATTCATCCCCTTAGACCCCAATGGGAAAAAAGGCGCTGTGCCCACGGAATATCCAATTGGGTACTTCACTTCAGCAACGGGAATTACCATCTATACGGGTGATGCATATCCGCAGGAATACCGCGGTAATGCATTTGTTGGAGATGTCGGCGGTAACTTAGTGCATCGCAAAACGGTAAACACCGACAATGTGGTATACGCTAGCGTTCGAGCAGATCAAAAGACAGAGTTCGTGCGTTCCACCGATAACTGGTTTAGGCCTGTCAATTTCGTAAATGCGCCCGACGGTTCACTCTATGTGCTTGATATGTACCGTGAGACTATTGAGCACCCGTATTCGATTCCCGCAGAAATCAAGAAATTCCTTGATCTTAGAGGAGGCCATGATCGCGGACGTATATACCGTATGGTAAGCCCCAACATGCAGCGACGACCTCCCGTTAAATTAGGAGCCATGTCTGCGATCGAATTGGTGAAACAACTCGGTTCACACAACGGTTGGACTCGTGAAACAGCTCAACGATTATTATGGGAACGACAAGACAAATCGGTGGTGGCTGCGCTGCAAGGTTTTTTGATGTCATGCGAAAATCCCTTGGGACGGATGCACACACTATACGCGCTCGACGGTCTACAAGCCTTGTCGGTAGCCAACATCATTACTGGCCTCGGTGACAAACATCCGCGTGTACGTGCCCATGCTGTCAAATTATCCGAACCGTTTCTGAAACAACATCCAGCGTTGGTCACGCGACTAGTCGAGTTGGCCATTGATGACAATCCCCACGTGCGTTTCCAAGTTGCATTTTCGTTGGGCGAAGTTAAATCTAAAGTCGCCGTTTCTGGACTAGCTCAAATCGCTATGGACCCCCGTACTACTGCGGAAATCCGCACGGCCATGTTATCTTCATGCGGCGACAATGCCGACCAAGTAATCGCTATATTGATCCTCGCCAAAGAATATCTTGACGCCCCCATTTCTGTCGAGGTGATGACGCAATTCGCCATCATCATTGGCTCCAATCCCGATATAAATTCAACCAACAATCTACTAGCTGAACTGACACTTCCAGGTATAACGCCCAATGTACAACAGACACTATTAGCTGGTCTTGGAACTGGTCTTAAACGCCGTGGTTCGTCCTTGAGTGCGATCCTAGCCGCCGAATCAACTCCTAGGGAACTGCGACAACAAGTTGACCAATTGTTTATGCGTGCCGCAACCATTGCGAAAACACCCAGCTCGGAACTACAGCGTCGAATTTCTGCCGTTAAGCTACTCGGCTACGCAGACAGTCAGACCGCCGTTGACAACCTCCCTGTGTTATTAAATCCTCAATCACCTCGAGAATTGCAATTGGCAGCAGTTACCTCTCTAGGGAATCACGACCCGCAAATCACTACAAAACCCTTGCTCGCTTCATGGAGAACGTACAGCCCAGAGGTTCGCCGCAATGTAGTCGATGTCATGATGAAAAATAGTGTGGCAATACAAGGATTATTAGCCGCTGTACAGGCCGACACAATTAAGCGGAGTGATATTGAACGTGACAAAAAACAGTTGCTTATGAAACACCCAAATGCAGCAGTCAAAGCGACGAGCATCAAGTTATTTGGCAATGAAGTCAGCACTGATCGCGGCAAAATTGTCGCTCAAATGCAAAACGTGTTACAACTCGATGCCGATCCAACTAGGGGGCTTGAGGTCTTCCGTAAGAAATGTTCTACCTGTCATCAAGTCGGCAAAATCGGCACTCAAGTCGCTCCAGATTTATCATCCGTGAAAAACAAATCCGCAGCTGACTTGCTCATCAGTATTCTGGATCCCAATCGAGAAGCGCAGCCTAACTTTAATGTCTATACCATTGTGACATTACAGGGCCAAATATTTACTGGCATCATTGCAACAGAAACCTCTAACAGCATCACACTGCGTCGAGCAGAGGGAAAACAAGATGTCATCTTACGGTCGAACATCGACGAGCTAATCTCGACTGGGACTTCGTTGATGCCTGAAGGTTTTGAAAAGGAACTGACACCTCAAAATATTGCCGACGTCATTGCTTTTGTAAAATCAATTGGCGATTCCAAATAAGGAACTCCCCTTGAATCTGAATACCACTCAATATCTCAATCGCTTGTTGCTGCTTGTTCATACGACACTGCTGATATTTGTTTTCGGATTATGCACATCCTCCGCAGCGACCGGAAAAGCAAAGGCTAAGCCTGCTGCTCGTCCAAATGTATTACTGATCGTGTCTGACGACCAAGGGTACAATGACCTCGGATTACTGGGCAACGGCATCCTAACTCCTCATTTAGATAAACTTGCAAAACAAGGTACGCGACTCACAAACTTTTATGTCGCTTGGCCAGCCTGTACACCATCTCGCGCAAGTCTTTTGACGGGGCGATACCCCCAACGCAACGGTATCTATGACATGATTCGTAACGAGGCCCCGGATTACGGTCATCAATATACTGCCGAAGAGTACGCCGTCAGTTTTGAACGCATAGGTGGCATGGATTTAAGAGAAAGAATTCTGCCCCATTATTTACATTCTGCAGGATATCGCAGCGGCATCTATGGAAAATGGGATCTCGGGACCTTAAAACGCTACTTACCTACCTCGAAAGGATTCGATGATTTCTACGGGTTCGTCAATACGGGCATCGACTATTACACTCACGAACGTTATGGCGTCCCGAGTATGGTTCGCAATCTGCAATCCACAACTGAAGATGCCGGGACGTACTGTACATATTTGTTTGAACGCGAGGCGTTACGGTTCTTGCAAGAACAGCCTCAGAATCAACCTTTCTTTTTGTATGTGCCGTTCAACGCACCGCATGGCTCGTCTTCGCTCGACCCTGCTATTCGTACGACAGTCCAAGCTCCAAAAAAATTCCAAGACATGTATCCCCCCGTCGATGTGGAATCCCGTACAGTAGAAAAGTATCGATATGCTTCACCGGCAACAGTTCGCACAGCCGCTGCGCGCGTGCGTGACTACCGGGCGGCCGTGACATGTATGGATGCTGCCATTGGAAAATTGATTACTGTGCTACAGGAACGGCAGCAACTCGAAAACACAATCATCATTTTTCTGTCCGATAACGGTGGCGGTGGGGGATCTGACAATTCTCCATTGAAAGGGCGTAAGTCCCAAACATGGGAAGGTGGAATTCGGGTACCCTGTATCGTGCATTGGCCTGCTGGGGGCGTACCCGCCAATTCAGTTAACCATGAGTTTTTAACAAGCCTCGAAGTGCTACCTAGCCTCACGTCCGCGTGTAAAACCAAAGTGCCCTCAAAGATCAAACTTGATGGATTTGATTGGTGGGATGTCATTCGTGGAAGTACACCATCGCCGCGGCACGAAATGTTCTGGAAACGTAAAGACCTAATTGGTGTTCGCGTGGGAAACTGGAAGTGGGTTGATATGGGTGGTGAATCAGGTGGTTTATTCGACTTATCCAAGGACATCGGTGAAACAAATAATCTATCACAATCCCATCCTGAAATCCTACAAATGTTAAAACAACGGTATCAACATTGGCTCGCTGAAATGGAACAAGCCGAACCCCGCAGTCCGTTCCGAGATTATTAATTTAATAGATGTCCTCTCAAACTAACCTCTCATAAACAAATTTCTATGTGTCGAACACAACTGACAAAAACAATATTATTTCGTTGTCCATTGCTAGCTGTGATCCTGTACGTTTGCTGTATTGGTTCGCAGACGGTTACTGCTCAAGACAAGCCTCCATCGATTGATGAACTTGCCTCAAAACTTCCACGGATCCCTGCATCGACGCCCGAGCAATCTGTGAGCAAGATGCAAATTCATCCGGAATTTGAAGTACAAATTGTCGCGTCCGAACCACTAATCCGTGACCCAGCGGCTATCGATATTGATGCAAATGGCCGTATGTATGTCTGCGAATTACCTGAGTACAATGCCTACGCTGCTGCAGACAATCCCCACGAAAAGGGTGCCGTAAAACTTCTCGTCGACACCAATGGAGACGGTCGGTATGACAAAGCAACTTTATTCGTCAAAGATATCGCTTACCCAACAGCCATCATCTGTTGGGACAATGGTGTCTTTATCGGATCAGCGCCGGATATTTTTTATTGCAAAGATACCACCGGCGACGGTATTGCCAATGTTCACGAGAAAATTCTCACTGGGTTTGGTAGCGACTTAGCAGGCGAAGCGCATTTAAACTCATTTCGCTGGGGCGTAGACAATCGTATCCACATTTCGACAAATCTGTCCGGCGGCGATATACGCTTAGCAAATACGGCAGAATCCACCGCCGTATCCACGCGAGGACGAGGGATCATCCTCAACCCTCGTGATCTCTCAGCGTTCGAACTAACCAGTGGTGCTGGACAGCATGGTATGAGCATGGATAATTGGGGGCGAAAATTCGTCTGTTCCAATAGCGTTCCAGCTCAGATGCTGATGCTGGACGACCGCTACCTAGCGCGAAATCCGTACCTAGCGGCTCCCAAACTTGCAGTTGATATTGCTCCCAACGGAAAACACACTGAGCTGTTTCGTATCAGTGCGGCCGAACCATGGCGAGAACTACGAACTATGCTACGACGTACCAAACAATTTCGGGGCTCCGATGAAGGAGGGAAACCGTTTGGATTCTTCACGGGAGCAACAGGGATTACCATCTATCGCGGAGATGCATGGCCCGCGGAGTTTCACGGTAACCTGATCGTGGGCGACGTCGCGAACAACCTCATTTATCGTGCTATTGTCAAACCCAAAGGACTCGAATTAGTTGCCGAAAGAGCAGACGTTGGTAAAGAATTCATCGCATCGCGTGACCTGTGGTTCCGTCCAGTGCAATTCACCAATGCCCCCGATGGCACACTGTACGCTATCGATATCTCTCGTGAATTGATTGAAGGCGCAGCCTTTCTGCCTCCTGAGTTTATGAAATACTTGGATCCGCTTAGTGGCAGCAAACAGGGACGAATCTATCGTATCGCACCGCGAGGTTTTTCACCTCCTGCAACTCCGAATCTCAGTGAACTGACAACGCTACAATTAGTATCGCTGTTGGATCACACCAACGGCTGGCACCGCGATACAGCGTCTCGTTTGATCTATCAACGCCAAGACAGCTCCGCTATTTCAGCGCTGCGTCGGCTTGTACAACAAGCCCAGACTGCACCGGGCCGATTTACGGCGCTGTATGCACTCCAAGGCCTCGGTGCCCTGGACGAATCGAGCGTGCTTACAGCGTTGATTGATTCCGAGGCAATCGTTCGTGTACATGCGCTAAGAGTCGCGGAATCCTTGGTGGCTCAGTCGGTCGCCATCACAAATCGTTTCAGCAACATGACAACCGACCGTGACATTCAAGTACGATATCAACTCGCATTCTCGCTCGGAGCTGCTCACGGGCAATCTCGAAACCAAGCTCTTGTACGACTAGCCTTGAGCGACCATCCAAACAAATGGATGCAGGTAGCCATTAGCAGTTCATTGTTTCAGGGAGCCAATTTTGTGTTTCGAGAGTTGACCACACAAGATGCTTTTCTAAAAACAACAAGCGGTCGGCAGTTCATGCTGATGTTGGCCACTCAAATCGGCACTCGCCAACGAACGGACGAGCTCGCTGGTGTGCTCCAATCACTCAACAATATTAAGGAACGTGACCCCACGTTGGCTCCCAAAATAATGGAAGCCCTCGTCAAAAATATAGAGGGTGAGCGGCGAACTAGATTACTTGCAACAACCGGCGAAAATTCCGTGATGGTACTGCAACAACTGATTGTAGAATCGATAACCATTGCACAATCTCCCAAAGAATCCGCGGAAAAACGAGCCGCGGCTATTCGCAGTTTACAGCTAGCCAAGTTCGCGAACACCAAAAGCATTTTGGTTGATTTACTGGATCTCACTGAACCCTTTGAAGTGCGAGCAGCCGTTATTGAAACACTCGGTTCCTATACACATAATCAAGCTGCTGAAATACTCATTGCGAATTGGCGGTCGCTGGGTCCAAGCTTGAGGTCGCGAGCTGCTGAAACTTTACTATCACGAGCCAACTGGGTAACGCTGCTTCTCGATGCGGTGGCAACAGATCGCATTGCCCGAGGTGAAATTGATCCTGCGCGAATTCAACTGCTTAAAGCTCATCCTGACAAGGATATCGCCCAACGAGTTGCGAAGATTTTCTTGTCAGCGCCCAGCGGAGAACGCCTTGTCGTAATCAAAGACTATCAATCTGCTTTATCGGCCACAGGGGATGTGAGCAAAGGAAAGGAAGTCTTTAAGAAGGTTTGTTCTGCTTGTCATCGCCTTGAAAATGTCGGAACTCGTGTCGGAGCAGATCTCAACGGGATTCGTAATCGCGGGCTACCTGCCGTGATGCTAAACATTCTCGACCCCAACCGCGAAGTTAAACCTAAGTTTTTGACATATGTGTTGATTGACGTGAAAGGGCGTTCGACAACGGGAATGATTACATCTGAAAATGCAAATAGTATTACGTTGCAGAAACCTGACGGCACCACCACAACTATTCTACGGACTGAGATCGAGGTACTTCAAAGCACTGGTTTGTCCTTTATGCCCGAAGGTCTTGAAAAGCAGATTAGTAAACAACAAATGGCGGACCTGCTGTCGTATCTAAACGCACTTCAATAATGCTCCAGAGTCACCAAGTGACCTCGAGTCGAGTCCAACGGATGACGCATTTACCGTGTTCATGACACCAATGTGTCGCCAAGAATGTACCATCATTGAGTCTGATGGCGGTTGGATATCCAAACGCAAAGTCATCGAATTCGTCGATTCCCGATTCAACACTGCTTTCGCGTTCATAGAAAAACTCGGTGTTGTACATCGTGGATTCGTGATGGACGGTCCATGTTTGGTCTGTCCAGCTCACCAAACACATGCGAATTTCCTGTGCCCCATGCCGCTTGTTATAAAGCACAAGTAAGCGATCATCACCGAGCGAAATTGGCGTCATCGTTTGGCCTTGTATATTCGTCGACGTAATTGGACCAAATGTGCGACCACCATCTTGCGAAATGACATACGAATTCTGTTGGTCCGCGTAATCACCTAGGGTCACTGTCCAGCAAACCCCCATGACGATGTCCGGTGCGAGTTCCACAAACTTGTGTTCAAAAAAACCTCGGCGACCGTTCAATCCCACCGCATCCTCAAACACAATTGTGTATTGCCACGTCTGCCCATCGTCATCCGACACTGCCAAATAGACACGTTCGCCCAAAGTATCTTCTCCGGATAATGCTGCGGCGGGAGCCAACAATCTTCCGGATTGTAGAACCAGTACTCCATGCGACACCTCTAACGGACACTCCATCGGAAAAGGGATATCAACCGGCGGCGACCACGACTGGCCTTGGTCATTACTACGACATAGCACTGCCGTCGTTGGCCGTTGACCAAATTGGTGATCAACTTCATCGTCGATCCAAGCACCATAGGCGTAGATGGTGTTGCAGTTCGTACCGGTCGTAAGTTTCAAAAAATTAGCACGCCCGTGCTCGTGATCTTTTTCGAGGATCACACCCGCAGACTGCCAAGTGACTCCGCCATCTGTAGAACGCGCATACTCTGTTTGCCCAGTAACCAACGCACCGCCACCGACGCCAAAGGAACAAAGTAGTTCGTCATTGTCAAGTTGCACTGTCAGAGGGAATGCTGAATCACGATCATCAATGATCCCACTGTCTATTATTTCAATTTTACACATCGGGTTTTGTTCCATTATGCAAACAGCGATTGATTGATATAATGATATTTTAATTCAACACAACCGATAAAACTGACACGATGAAAATCACCGAAATCATTTGCGAAATTCTACGTATTGAAAGCGTTGAAGAAAAAACGGCTAGTAGTCAAGATTCTATCATTATCCGAGTGCGTACGGACACGGGACTGGAAGGTATTGGTGAAGCAGATTCATCACCCGAGGTTGTACAGGCAATTATTGACGCCCCGTTTAGCCATAATATTGCCTGTGGACTACGGCAAATCTTAATCGGCGAAAATCCCCTAGAGATTGGTCGCCTGTGGGATCGGATGTATCGTGAGACGATGTATTTTGGTCGTAGTAGTGTCACTATTTCTGCGATGGCAGCGATCAATATCGCACTCTGGGATCTTAAAGGTAAACATTTTGATGAACCAATTCATCGGTTACTCGGAGGCGCCCATCACCAGCAGTTCAAAGCTTATGCGTCGATTCTTTTTGGGAAAGATGGAGCAGAAACGAAAGCCATTGGTGAACAGTGGCGGGATGCTGGTTATAACGCTGTTAAATTTGGTTGGGAGCCAATGGGGCAAGACGAAGCGTTGGATATTGAATTAGTTGCCGGTGCGCGAGCGGGAATTGGCGATGATGCCACGTTACTCATTGACGCAGGTTGTGTGTGGGATCGGCGGACCGCGCTAACACGCGCACGCTCGTTTGAGTCGTACAACATTGGGTGGCTCGAAGAACCGTTAGACCCCAATGATGTCGACGGTTATCGTTGGCTACGTGATCGTTCACCAGTACCGATTGCCGCTGGCGAAGAAGAATGCGGGCGGCAAGCAATGCGTCCGTTGATTGACGCTCAAGCGTTAGATGTATATCAGGTTGATCTTTCGCGCTGTGGCTTCACCGACGCATTATATATTCGTCAACGAGTGGAAGAGATTGGTAGCCGACTGTGCAATCATTGTTACACCAGTCCCATTACGGTTGCCGCAAGTCTACATTGGCTAGCCACTTGCAAAGACGCCTTCTTGTTTGAGGATTGTGTAGAAGATTCCCCGCTGCGTCATGAATTAACTCATGAAAAGGTACAAGCGGAGCAGGGCATCATAAAAATCCCTCAAGGACCGGGATTAGGAATTACGCTTGATGAAGATTTCGTTGACCGCCACCGAGTCGGCCAGTCCGGCTGACGCTGACTCAGGCGACCGGAGTTAACTCATCGATTTCCTGTCCGAAAGGAAGAATCGGCATCGGCCGCCCACTATGATCCAAGAACGAGTGTTCAGGATTAATTCCTAGATGCCGATACACACTTGCCCACAGATCATTAGGCGTCAAAGGTCGACGAATCGGTTCCTCCCCACGCGAATTGGTTGCTCCAATTACCTGTCCCGTTTGCATACCACCGCCGGCCACCAGAAAACTCATAGCTCCGGGCCAATGATCGCGACCAGGTTGGTCCACCTTAGATTTTGTTCCAGGTCGAACGGTAATCCGCGGAGTACGTCCGAATTCACCTGTCACAACTAATAACACTCGCTTATCAAGACCGCGGGCATACAAGTCTTCAATCATCGCCGAAACAACCTTGTCGTAGATCGGGAACCGCACTTCCGCATCCTTAAATAGGTGACAGTTCACGGCATGGCTATCCCAGTTGTAGACTCCCCAATCCGGCATGTTGATTCCCGAGACGTAAGGGTTTTCCATCACAATGGAAACCCAGGGAACCCCCGCTTCGACAAGTCTACGAGCTAACAACGCTCGCTGTCCCCATTCATGTCGTCCAAAGCGATCACGAGTTTTCTCTGATTCGTGTGATAAATCAAATGCATGATGGGCTTCACTCGAGGTGATCATCGCCATCGCTCGTTGATTAAATGCATCCATCGAGCCCATCAAATCGCTAGCGTCAACATCTGCTCTTAATTGATCGAGTCCTGATAAAAGTGCCGAGCGGTTTTGTAATCGTTCGGCGAACAAACTGCTATGCAGGGAAAGATTTTGCACTTCAAAGTTTTCCGCATTCGGATCGCCTGAAACACTAAAGGGGTGTGTTTCATTTCCAAGATATGCTGACCCAAAAGCAAAAGTGTTTACTGAATTAACTCGACCATTGCCAAGCACAACATAGTTACATAGTCCACTCGCATTAACATTGTTCTCTAGTTTTTTCGCGACAATTGAAGCTACGCAAGGAGCATCGTTTACGGTTCCGGTAGGCGTCGCAGGGATCCGTCCGGTCATGAACCGTTTATGTCCTCCACCATGATCCGCAAACTTATGAGACACGGAGCGGATCAGATTGAATTTATCGGCGACCTTTGCTTGCAGCGGGAACAGTTCGCAGATATCCATACCCGGCACGACAGTGTTGATTGGTTTATAGATTCCACGATAATCTTCGGGAGCGTCTGGTTTGAGGTCATAGGTTTCCATGTGGGGGGGACCACCGGGCAACCAAACAAAAATGACCGCTGGTTGATCAACTTTTGCAGAGACTGCAGATTCCGCTTGGGCTGCAAACAATTGCGATAACCCCAGACCACCAACCATACTGCCACCAAGCTGCAGGATACTACGGCGACGCACAGGTGATGAAAAATGTTGATCCAAATTATCGGGTCGGTTACTCATAACATCACCATTATAGCACCGATTGCACAAGATTTGTCTATAGGAATCACACGTTCCCGTTGATTCTTGCAGCTGCAAACATCAGTTTGGACCGGTAAACTCCTATTTAGCAAAAGTCATGCGCCGTCAGTTGCCAACCAGGTTTGAAACGCATCGTTATCGACATTGCGCCCACTCAAAACGATCACGATATCACCCTCACCGCTGAGATCCATACCACCGTAAAGAACCGCCGCAGTCGTAATCGCGCCGGACGGTTCTGTCTTGAGGCCATGATTATCATACAACCACTTCATCGCTCGACACGTCGATACGTCTTCAACCGCTGCAACTTGGCTTACGTCGCGCCTCAAGATCGGCCAATTATGCTCACCTACATCATAGGACAACAAGCCATCACAAATGCTCGTCGGTTTTTCAAGTCGCACCCGTTCGTCAGCAGCTAAGGATTGCTGGAAATCATTCGCACCGCTGGGCTCAACACCGACAATTTCCGCCTCCGGAAAACAATCCGCGATCGCTAACGCATGTCCTGCCATCAAACCGCCGCCGCTCACCTGACAAAAGAAATGAGAAATACTGCGCCCCTGTTGCCGCAGTGCATCACCGATCTCCACACCTCCAACTCCGTTGCCTGCGATCACATACGGATCATCGTAAGGTGATGCCTGTACGCCATTTTCATTCTCGACAATCGCCGCCGTCAATTTCGATCGCGCATGCGTCTGGTGATCTGTCGTAATATCATACGTTTGAATCTCAGCGCCGAATGAGCGGGTCAAGTCGAATTTGACTTTTGGAGCACTCTCCGGCATCACGATAGTCACGCGTTTGTTAAAACGTGAACCAGCATATGCCAAGCCGGAAGCAAAATTCCCTGATGAATGAGCAACGACTGGGCGATCACCAATCTGCTCGCAATTGTTGGCCATCCAATTCAAGGCACCCATACATTTAAATGAACCGCTCGGCGTCCAACCGTAATCCTTGATCCAGACGTTCCGCGATGCGGGCAACCCCAACGCTTGCTCAAGCCGATAAGAACGTATTAACGGCGCCTTACTTAAATGCTCCGCCAAAACTATCTGCGCACGATGTACGTCATCCATGGTTGGTATGTGAATAGTCATACCATTAATTATAGTTAAGCTGCCCCTACATTTGTTGGGGCCTTCCATTTACTGATTAAGAAGCGTTAAAAACAACAACGCCATTGCTCCAGCTCGGTCATTACGACCTTGAACCGCCTCACGATTCAAATACGCTCGCAGATTTTTTTGTTTACCGGTCCCCGTACATACATCATTAATAAACCCATTGGGTGCTATGCGCCTAATGGTGGCACTCTTAGCTTGAACAATAACATGTCGATAATCATCACGCTGCAACACGCCCGACTTAATGCCTAACAAGATCGCCGAGGCAATCATGCATGTCGAAGTAAACTCGGGATAACTTTCTGGGTGATCCACCACTTGGTGCCAACTCCCAGTTGCATCTTGATGCTTAACCAACTCGTTTATTTGCCTAATAAATTGTTGCTTCACCTGCTCGTATCCTGCGACTTCCGGTGATAACAGACTCAGGCACATACTTGCACCGAGCGCTGCAAAACCATTGCCGCGACCCCAAGCTGTTGGATCCAACGGAGAATGCTGATACAAACCATTGTCGAGTTGGTTCATTAGAGCACACGCTTGCAAATGAGAAATCGCCGCTTGGGCATACTTTGGACCGTCGTCTTGGCGAGCAAGCGAATCGGCGATCGCCAATATCGGCCCACCCATAAAAACAGCGTCACTCATCTCGCTGTGAAACGGCATCATCGCGTGACCACGGTATTGTGACTGCTCAGAAAAAAACAAGTCCGCCACGTCTAAAATACGTTGCTTGCAATCACGTTGGAACTCCCGCTCAAGCGGCGTTGCGTGCATCGCTGTGAATAAAGCTAAATGTCCCGCAATTGCACTACCGTTTTTCGGCAACGGCCCCTGCAGATGTGGCTCGATTATTTTTTTGAGCTCAGCATTAGTTAACGACCTTTCATTTCCTATCTGTCGATGTTGATATTGAGCCATGATTGCCAGCGCCGGAATATAAGAAATATTTTTCATCGATCGCCCATATACGGCCAATAATTGATCAATGACGGAACCGAGATCCGACGATCGTTTTTGAAAATCGAGCCGAGCAGAACTCTTTTTCGTCGCCTGTGATATTGAGTCGATCCACATTTGAATGCGGCTTGCACTTAGTTTGTTCGACAATTGCATGACATCCAAACCAATGCCATACTTAGCCGACGCTTGGGCCATCGCATTGCAATATTGCAACGGCTCTGCCGATATTTGAATATCCGTTTTTAGCAGATTCCGCCCGAAGTGTTTCACAAACGTATCATTGGCAACTACGGACTCGTCGTCGGACAATCGCAACAGCACGACACAGTCCGTAATATGATAGGCGGCCCAGCCGACCAAATATTGAGATTCGGGGTTATTCGACGCGTTGTAGAAACTCGATAAATCGGCTTCGTTAATCGCACGACCCTGGTCGGCATCTGGGTATAGATCGGGGACAAATGCAACGGAGCGGGTATCCGTTGATTTCATGTTTTCGGAAAGCTGCTTGACTTGAACTGCCGACGAAGCATCGTAAACACCGCCCACGATCAATATGCGTTGACCCTGGAAATCCAAGTCAAAGTAGTCATCGTTGGCCCAACCAACAATTGACGTGCCGCTACGTGTTACTCCGATCGTTGTTTTCCTAAGCGGACCAGCGGCGTGAATCTCGCTGTAAATCACTGTGGCTAGAATAACGGATACAGCAAGTCTTAAAAAATGGTGCATGGGATCGCGGTGAGTTGAAATAGTTTTGCCAGCATTCATAAATGGCTGGCTTGAGTGTTAGATGCTACTGTCCGCTGAAACCAAGGGGGGAACGGCTTAACTAAGTTGAGTTAGAATACAATCTGTTCGATCTTAATTGTCCGAATAGACGCGGGTGCTTTCTTCTTTGGTGACGGGGGTTGTTTTATCATCCGAGGATATCTGTACTCGAATAACATTATCACCTTGGGCGATCGCTTTAGCTTTCACTCGAAATACCGCCTCAGCTCCGGGTGCAAGACGCTGCAACGGCGAGAACAATACGATTTGGCCTTCAATACGTACATCACTTGGCCCACCGCCTTGAATCGGCTTCAAAGCTTGTGGAAATGATGCTGCAATCTGGACACCCGTCGCAGTGCGTGTGCCCCGATTAACGACTTTGATTTCGTACATCGTATCAGCACCTAACTCGATGGGGTCCGCCGTGTCTTTCACACTAAATTCCAATTCAGGGACAGATTCCACCCTCACGACATGCTCGAACCGCGCTCGTACGCCAAGATCCGCTGTACCTTCGAGACGCACTTTTTGCTCACCGGGTTCGATAGCGATCGCCATCAATTTCACGGAATCTCCTATTTGAGGAGGTAATTCTTCTAACTTCCAATAAACTGCGTGCTCTGAGTTGTCGTATTCACCATGGTGGTCGGTCGATACGAATTTTAGGCCTTTTGGTAGATACGCAACGAGTTCCACATTACGAGCGGACGCTGTTCCAGGGTTTACTACTTCAACCGAGTACGTGGTCTGGCGGTCCAAGTATCGAATCGCCGGACCGCGCAATGAAACCTGAAGAGCTGGTGCGACGATCCGCATTGGTTCGATGCTGCGGTTTTCAATCTGGCCCTTGCCACGGACAGTCAAAATATTCTGAATAATCCCAGCGGTTTTTGCCAACAGGCGTAATTGTAGTTGTTTAGACTGCCCCGGACGTAGCGTACCAATTTGATATTCCAACTCATTGCCGGCAACATGAGATAGTTCTATGGGGATATCTGCCTCGACTACGATGCCCGTTGCATCACCGCTACCGGGATTTGACACGACGATGTTGACGAGAACGGTTTCGCCGATGAGCGCCGTTTTATTAAATGTTTGTTGAATCGTTAGTTGTGGTTTTGTGCTGACGGTCCGAACGGAAGCCCGCGTCGCAAACGAAACGGTAGCCACGCTACCAATTTCCCCTTCCGTCAGTGGTGTCACTTTCATGGACACCGACGCTTCTTCGCCAGGCTCTAGTGCGACTAACTCCCATTGAATCGCACCGGTGGGTGTTCGAATGAATTCTGGGTGAGCGCTTTCTAATCGGGCACCGCGGGGAACGTAATCAGTAATCTTTACGCCGTAAGCCGTAATCTTGCCAACGTTCTTGATACGTGTGGTAAAAACAGCAGCATGGTTTACTTGGACTTCAGCCGGCGCAATTTTCCGAATGGATAACGACGGTAATTGCTCGCCTTCCATTTCAATTGTACCGGGCCTGTTCTCAATTGCTGCAGCCATGGCGTTGGTGCTGAGATCTGCGGAGCCGAAGTCGCCAGTTGGATCCAAGGCCGGCAGCGTCGTAAGTGGTTGTAATTGAGAGTCGATTGCTGCTGGTGCTGTCGATTCAAATCCAGTGGTAGATTGGCTAAGATCGACCGCCACATCCGAATTTGCGCCCGTGGTGTCATCTAACGTTGGAATAACAGGCGGAGTGTTTGCAAGTTCAAAATCGTTACTTTCCAGTGGAACAAGAGCAGTGCCACCAATGGAAAACTCTGGCGGTGTTAGGGCTGAGTCAGCGATGCCTTCATCATCCCCAATGCTAAATGAATTTGTATCATCGCCGTTATCAAGTGGTGCAGGCAGGGTGTTGTCAATGACAAAACTATCGCTATCCGCAGTATCGACAGTTAGAGTCGGTTCTGAGGCAAGTTGAAAATCGCCATCACTGCCATCGCTACTGGCAGCAAGACGTAAAAACGCATCGGAATCTGGCGGAGAAACAGTTACATCTTGCTGCTCATCTACACTTTTTGTGCCCTCGCTATTTTCCTGGTCTGATGTCACAGCAACAGGTGTTTTGTCGGTTGGCACAAAAAACTTGCTATAGATTGTCCAACCACTACCAGCGAGCAGTACAATCGCTAAGGAAAAATATAGGACTGGGCGAGAAACCAAGGCTTTCATAGTACTTCCCCCTGAAGTATTGAAATTTGGATCAGAACAAACTGGGGATAACCAGCGGAGAAAATACCAAATTTAGGCAATTGAGAGAAGGTCAATTGGTGGTTTGGGCAAAGAGTAAAGTGTGGCAGGGATCCCATGTGGCCAAGGATTCTGGAACTCGGTTGGGAATTTCCGATCAATAAGATTAATGATTTTTTAACCAAATCAAAAATCCTCCGACCATTAGCAATGAACCCGTTCCTCCAACTAAAACGCTCAACAATCTGTACCCGTCGCTCCAACCGTACCAAAGCTGACGTTCATTATGAATTAAGAGGAAACTGCCTGCAAATCCGACCAACTCGCTCTATCCCCCTATATATGCCCGTCGCATGACAGTTTCGAGTACTGACACATACTGAATCTGTGATTCACTGACCGATTGAAATGTGTAATGCAGCCGACAGAGGTCTACCGTCGGCATGGGGGTACTTGAGTCCCAGTAGTTTGGCGATTGTGGGAGCGATGACGGTATTGTCTACTCCTTGTAGTTTGATTCCTGATCGAATACCAGCACCAGAGAGGATGCACATCGCATTCATCTTCTGGAGTTTCGCCAGAAATCCATGAGAACCGAGTGACGTTTGTGCCTCTTTATAAGTTGCGACAAGCGTCTCTCCAGTCACGGCCCCAGAGACGGCATATCCATCTTTAGCAACCAGAATGGCGTCAGGCACCTGGTCGTATTCACGTGGGTGCGGGAAGCCGACTTCATTGAATCGATCTGGCAGCAGAACGTCGGCAACTCCCTCCTGCCCCATGAACATCTTCTTGACGTTGGCAGAGTCCTGGGGAGCTTTTGTTGGATTGGTGCAGTACACAAAACCAACACCACCTTCCGGAATCACATGCACTTGTGCCTGCGTTAGCTTTCCGCCTTCCACTGTCAGTAACCCCGCTTTTCGCAACAGGACATTCGGTCGAATCGCTTTGGGAGTCAGGGTGAATCCGTGATCGGCAACCAGAATGATCGTGGTGCATTCACGCATTCCAGCATCATCGATTGCGTTGATAATTCGAGACACGCACATATCGGCATACGCATTAGCGGTGTAGCCTGCCTGTGATTGTGCTCCACGTCGGTGATGTGTCGCATCGTTATTCAGAAGATGCACGAGCATCAGGTGGGGTTTGCGTTCCCGAATCAAGTGGCAGGCGGCTTCCGTCCAGACATAATCAAGGCCGACAACACTCGCTTTACGAAATGAGGCATGTGTTTCGTCCCGCAAGAGCCCCTTTTCGATGAGTTCTGTCCGCAAACGCGGTGTTGTGTAATCCAGTGCATTGGGGACATCAGGGAACTGGTCATCAAACGATTGTGAATTGCGAGTACAAGGCCAGTTCACTTCAGCAGTCCTGAGTCCCGCCGCGTGAGCCACATCCACCACGGTGGGAACTTTCACGAGGTCGCTCTGGTCACGATGGGAATCAATTTTTACTGGCACTCCAATTCCGCCACGGACCAGAACTCCATTTGCAAGTACGCCATGCCGACCAGGCTTCATGCCTGTCACCAGAGTTGTGTGATTGGGCCAGGTCACGGAGGGGTCCGAGACGGTCATTCCGCCTCCAATCATACAGCCCTCCCGAGCGAGTCGACGAATGGTTGGCAACGGAACTTTGGGGTCGTCAACAAGGTAGGCTGCAAATCCGTCGATGCTGATGACAACCACGTGCCGTTCAGTATCGACTGATTGAGCTAGGGACAGCGTGTTGAGACAGGCAGTGATTACGACTGCCACACCGGCGAACCAACAATATTTGCATAACATGCCGACGTTGTCCTGTCTGTTGTTGTTAGGAGGATATTTCATACTGATAGTTTTGAACATGAAGAAGACTTTAAATTACCAAATTGACTCAGGCTGGTAAAGCAAGCGGGTTAGCGATAATTCGCAATACCATACAAGCTAGCCTCATGGGCGAGGAAGGACTCGAGCGTTTCTCGCATGACTCTATAAAACCTGAGATGCCAGTCAAATCTGTTAAACAACTAGTAGCAAATACAGTGGCAAATGTGACGCTGAGTGAAACGGTGGCCTTACTGATTGAAAGTTGATCTAAAATGTCCCCGCGGCAAAAGGCTTGGGTGAGCACCTTGTTGCAGCCGGGGATACGAAGAGGCTATTCGCCAACGTGACGAAGTTGAGCGGAGATACCGTGAAGAACACCCAGTGGTCACTCATAAGGAATGTTGATGCTGGGCTGCTTAAAGCCAACTCAACGCATAATAATGATTGACGGTGCTAAACACAGCACTGGAATTGCCAATGAAACGACGCCAATGCACCACCGGACAGGGCCAAGTCGAACTGTATCATCGCGCGTAGGCGGGTGCTCAAGCCCGACCACCATGATCAATACTAACATCAATACAAACATTGCTGACTGAGTGTAAACTTGGTATGCAATGACCAACACCATGAGTGTCCGCGCAATCCAGTGAGCCGCTGTACCGAACAGAGTATAACTCACGTGGCCACCGTCAAGTTGCCCCATCGGCACCATATTGAGCCCTGTGACGATCAACCCAAACCAACCCGCTACAAAGTAAGCATTGAGTTGGCTAAACACGACCACCTCAGGAGTCACCGCGCCCACGTGCGTCCACTGATACATCCACTTCACCAACAACGGCAACTCGATTTCAAAAGGCCCATATTCCGCTTGGGTTAAATCCAACGTTGCTACTCCATGCCACATAACCGGAATAGCGACCATCAATCCTGCTAGGGGCCCAGCGATTCCAATGTCAAATATTTGTTTACGATCCGCTTTACTGCCGTCCATAAAAATCACTGCACCAAATGTACCCACCGGGCTGATCGGGCAGGGAATGCAATACGGTAAGGTCGAAGGAATCCGATAAATCCGAGTCGCAAAGTAATGACCAAATTCGTGTGTTAGCAAGATCCCCATCGCCGCACACATGTAGATCAAACCTTGGTCAAGATTCTTAAGGATTTCAGCACGAAAGTAAATCGAATCAAAGGCGACACCTCCAAAGGCACGCGCACCTAAACGAATCCAAAAATCCACGGGCATATATTGCAACGTAGCGACAAAAAACACCGAAGCTAAGGTTAACAACAAACACACTAGGGGCCGCAACCGCCGCGGGCGAAAGCGGGGCGTGTCCTGTGGTAAATCGGTAGCCGTATTAGTATTCATACGTTTCTTACATGTCTTGTGAGACTCAAAGTTTATTCTCGAGGGTGCGAAGTTTCCATTCATGGATGACTTTAACGATCAGTCCAATCAAGATGAAAACCGCCCCGACGATAGTCCCCATCCCTGGGCTTTCATAACTCGACAGATGACCCCACGCCAAAAACACCCACACCGGCAACAAAATTGGTTCGAGAATCACAATGCCGGTTGCCTCATGACCCGATAGTTGTTGTACGCTTCTAGCAAACAACCAGTATGGTAATCCCATCTGCAGCATACCAAAAGCTGCCACTGCGACCCACTCCATTGGCGTCGTTGGTCCTATTCCAGCGAACACCACAAACGGCAAAAACACTAAGCAGGTTACGACGTGATTAATACCGACAATCCACGCCGCTTCATATGCTTTCATCCAACGCAGTGACAATACGACCAGCGCGTAAGTCACACCAACACTTAGTTTCAACAGCAAGTCACCGGCTGAGCTTGTATACCACTGGGGCGTTAGAATAACTGCAACGCCAACCATTTGGAAGGCGACCATCAACCAATCTGCTTTACTCGCTTTTTCCTTGAGCAGCACCACACCTAAAGTGATCACCCAAATGGGAGCCGTATATTGCAGCCAAATAGCACTCGACGCTTCATACCGCTCCATCACGGTCAAATAGGAATAGTTCATCGCCACAAAAATAGCCGTAACGGGGATTAACCGCACACTCCATTGCGGCCGCCGAACCATTGGTAACAGAATTACACAGGCAAATAACGCTCGCCAAAAAGCCATCGCGTAACCTGGCCACTCTGCAAACCAAGGCGCCTTTGCAAAGAACCCGCTGGTACTCCACAGCAATGCAGCGATCACGATCATCATGCGTGCACGAGCAACACTGTCTGCGCCGTTGTTAGATTCTGCTGCTGTCATCTACAACTCGCTTTGCTTGACAATCTTACAGATTGTTCCATTAACCTTTGAGAATCGCAGCGGCACCGTTACGCCCGCAAGTCCCCATCACTCCACCACCTGGGTGACTCGCCGCTCCACACAAGTACAAACCGCGAACAGGAGTTCGGTGATCTGCCCAACCCACAACGGGTCGCATAAAGAACAACTGGTTAGGCGTCATCGCACCCTGCATAATATTTCCACCGGTCAGTCCAAAAGTTCGTTCTAGATCCAGCGGGCTCAGAACTTGACGATGTTCAATCGCTGAGGGCACATTGGGGGCATACCGCGCAATTAACGCGATACAACGATCCGCAAACTCCTCTTTGATATCATCCCACTGTTTGTTCTCGGCTAACTTGTACGGCGCAAATTGCACAAACACGTTCATCAAATGTTTACCCGCGGGCGCAATCGTTGCATCCAAACTTGTAGGAATCGTAATTTCTAGCACCGGTTCAGTGCTCGGCCAACCTGCCAATGCGTCCGCAAAGGCACGCTCGACATAATCAACGGTCGGGCTAATATGAATCGTCCCATGGAGATGTGGGCCCATACCCTCAGACCCCACACAAGAAAACTGCGGAGCTTCTGCAAGTGCCATATTGATTTTCATAGAGGCCGAACTGTAATCGATGGCACCCACCGCTTTACGAAATCCAGCAGGCAAATCATCTTCATCCAAAAACCGATTGAATGTCAAATTGGCATCAACGGTGGAAGCAACTATCGATGTTTCAATGATTCGACCGTTACCCAAAGCAACACCACAAACCTTGCCGTCGCTAGTCAATATCTTACAAACCTCAGTTTCCGTAAAAATATCTACGTGCAAATCAGTACAAGCCTCCGCCAAGGCGTTCGCTAACGCTCCCATGCCACCTTGCACATACCCCCATACACCACGTGACCCACCTGCTTGTCCCATCACATGATGTAACAATGTATAGGCGCTGCCTGCGGACGACAGCGACTGAAACGCGCCGATGATCGCATCGGTACCCAACGTCGCTCGTAATACTTCCGATTCAAACCAATTCTCAAGTAGTGGCCGAGCGGCTCCGCTGAGCAACTGCATCGCGTCGGGTAAGTCGTCGCCCAATTCACCTAACGCTTGGAACATCTCCCACATTTGTTGACCGTTGCGGATTTTCGTGAGCATCCCTTTTTTACGCCAGCTTTGAGGCAACGGTAAAGGATTGGGAGCGGTTCGCTGCATTAATGGCTCGAGCTGTCGTGCCACTCGCTCAAGCATCTCACAGTACAGCGGATAATTTTCAGCGTCTGCTTTACTGAATTGGGCAATTTGTTTTTGACACTCAGCCATGTCCGGACCCAGTGTCAAACTACGCCCGTCAAGCAATGGGGTAAAAGAAGACGGACTGCGGCGTAATATTTTGAGACCATAATCACGCAGACGCAGGTCAGCCATGATTTTAGGTTCAAGTAGACTCACCACATAAGCAGCTGTGGAAACTTGATACCCAGGCCATAATTCTTCAGAATTTGAGCATCCGCCAAGTACATGGCGACGTTCAAGCACCGCTACTTTTTTCCCAGCACGAGCGAGATAAGCCGCCGTTACAAGACCATTGTGGCCACCACCAATGACCACTGCATCATACATTTTTAAGGTTTTCATCGACCGTCCCTTACACAATGCACTGAGAGCCAGCATTGGCATGATTTCCCGCCGCACTTACAACTCCGCCACGCGAGAAGCTGCCTTACCACTTCAACCCAAATTGTTCGCCACCAGAGGGACGATTAGTTCCGCCTTTGAGCGGAGTATTGATTTCTTTGACAACTTTTTCTGTCAATTGGATCTCTTCTTTTTCACCGCCGGCAGCCTGCGCAGGTGCTTCCGTCGTCTGCTTGATAGATAAACCGATTCGCTGGTCTTCCGTATCGATCGATAGAATCTTAACTTGGACCTCTTCTCCTTCACTAACAACACTACCGACTGTACTTACACGGCTATGGGCCAATTCACTAATGTGAACCAGACCTTCAATGCCAGTGTCGATTCGTACGAATGCACCGAAGTCAGCGATCCTAGTCACTTTGCCGGTCACTGTTTCTGAAACTCGGAATTTAGCAGCAACTCCTTCCCAAGGGTGTGGCTGCAATGCTCGTAATGACAAACTAATTTTGCCAGTCTGAGGATGTATTTTTTCGACGCGAACGCGAACGGTATCACCTTCGGAAACTAACTCGTTGGGATCTGTCACTCGGTCCCAACTCATTTGGCTAACATGCACCAACCCATCCACTCCGCCAAGATCAACAAACACACCAAACTCACGGATGTTGCGTACGATACCCTCTTGAATAGACCCCACTTCTAGGGTTGCAAGTTTCTTTTCTCGCTCCTTGGCCGCTTCACGTTCGAGCACGGCACGGTGACTTAGCACTAAGTTGCGGCGTTGCGCGTCGGCTTCGGTAACCACGCAACTCAGTTTACGGCCGACATATTCTTCAAAATTCTCAACGCGGTACAAGGCAACTTGACTTGCTGGAATAAACCCTCGAATTGAATTCACTTGGCATTCCAACCCGCCAACGTTATTGCCGGTAATCGTCACATCGACAACTACGCCTTCTTGTAAGTCTGCCCAATCAGCGACACTAACCGACGCTCCCGGAATCCGGACATCATAGATTTGATGCTCTTGGTTGTAGCCAGCAACAACAATATCAATTTCCGCACCTACTTCGAAATCTTGACTAAGTTGTACTCGCTGAACAACACCTTCATTAGCGCCGCCAAGTGACACGAAAACATGCGTCGCATCAACGCGAATCACCGTGGCTCGTTGTCGGGTATCCGGTTCAAGCATAACACCAGCTGAGGTCGGCACACTGGCATCAAGTAATTCGGTCGAATTGGCTTCGTCGCCCAAGGCTGCTGCAATTTCCGCTTCGAGCTCTTCGGGCAAAGTGTCACGAACAGACGGAATCGGAACAGGGCCTTGGCGGACTGGGGGCACAACAATCGTATCAGGTTTTTTATTATCCAAATGTGGCTTGCTACCTTGAGGTGCCAAGCTGGTATCCGTCTTGCGTCGCGAGCCAATTTGGATTTTTGGTTTATGGACGACGGTTGCATCATCTACCGGCTTCGTTGGTTCCGCTGATTCTTCTGCAATAGTTTCCGTAGCAGTAGCGGTACCGTTAGGAGCAATCTCAGCAACGGATGGGGATTCGACCGTGCTTAGTGGTTCGGAGGATGCTGATGGGGTTTGAGTTTCGGGAGCTTCAGGCGTGTTTGGAGTTTCTGAAGCCTCGGAGTTCGTAGTAGAGTCAATAGTCATGGGTCGGTTTTGGGGAATCAAGCAAAAAAGGGAAATGGGAAATCTGCCGCACGAATGTGCCATTAGTAAGTATTTAGATACTTCCGTAGTCTAACAACGCAATGAATCAATGAAAAGGCACTGCCACAGGTGGCGACGAATGTATTCTATAATTGATTTTACTAGATTCCACTATTCCTCCATTTTACACACAAGGCACACCGGTGAACATTTATCAAGCAAGTCGGTATGGTGATGTATTTGCACAACTCATCGAAGCTGCTCCGGCAACCGAAATCGCAGCGGGCCAAGCGAATAAAGACTGTTATGCATCGTTGCAAGCATTAAGTATTGAATCGGCATTTGCAGAGAAAACAGTTTTGGACCATGATTCTGCCTCTGCCTGTCTCAGCGGTATTTGGCTACTTCATAATTATCTCGACCAATCCCATGCCATCAGCCAAGATTTGCACAGTTGTACTGGTAGTTTTTGGCACGGCATTATGCATCGGCGGGAACCAGATTATAGTAATTCGGCCTATTGGTTCCGCAAAGTCGGCGAACATTCAGTCTTTGGAGACCTTGTGATTCAGCTGAGTCAGGGTAACACAGACACAACTGCCCGAGGTTTGATTTGCGATGGACAATGGGATCCCTTCGCGTTTATTGATTTATGTGCTCAGGCAAGTGATTCAACGGACGAGACAACCAAACTGTGCCAGCAAGTAACCAGCGTTGAATGGCAACTGTTATTTGATTATTGTTATCATTTAGCAATCACTCCCATCTAAAATCAAATAGACTAGAATTGCCCTTGGAGAAGCCGTCATATGCCATTTCAATTCCGTTGTCCTCAGGGACATTTGCTCGAA
>CAWVZW010000038.1:0-34607 GCA_963934735.1 uncultured Planctomycetaceae bacterium | reverse complement strand
GTCTGTTGTTTGAACTAGACCCCTTTGCTCGTGTTTCCTACAATGATGCGACCTAAGTTCAAGGGTCGAATCCTTGCTTGGTTTACGCTGTTACTAACAAATAGTGTTAGAGCGCAAAAGAAAACACTGAATCCTATGAGTGATGTAATCGGCTATACCTAGCCCGAATCTTTGACAAAATCGTCATAACCTGCATATGAAGTACAAATTACCCATTATTACAGTCCTGATTTCCCTTGCGGTTATCGCTGCGATCAACGGTATTGGCTCATCTTTCCTTCCTAGCTTACCAAGCCCCCCTGAATTTACAGTTCAGAATGATCCGGAGCTGAATTCGGTGGTTGACACGTCTGCAGCGGAAAACCTGCCTGATTTAGTGGATGAAGCGGCGGCAACTGATCAAAGTGAACAGTTGCCCGAGCCAGTTTCCGGGGCCACTATAGAAGAAGCAGCAGCAGAGCAGGGGAGTGAAGAGGTATCGGCAGAAAAGTTGTTACGCAGCGCTGTTCAAGCGATTACGAGCGAAAGTAACTTGCAGGCCTCTGTACGTCATAAGATCAATTTGTTCGACCAGCATTTGGTAGGTACTGGGCATTACAGCCAATTCGGAGAAGGGCCTATCAAGCGTTTGCGATTGGAACTTAAGACGCAAGTCGGTAAGACGACCACGAGCATTACTCAGGTGTGCGATGGTCGGCACTTGTGGTTACGAGAGAATTTCCCAGATTCGATCCAGTTAAGTCGAATTGACGTTCGCCAAGTACGGACGCGTTTGGAACAGTTACGCCGTACAAATCAAACGGACCCAGCAAATCAAACCATCATTCCACAATTGGATTGGGGGGCGAACATAGCAATGGGTGGTTTGCCACGTGTGTTAGCAGCGGTGGAAGATAGCTTCAATTTTTCGGTTGTTCGGCGAGCGACATTTGAAGACGTGCCGGTGTGGGTAATCTTAGGCCAGTGGAAGCCGGAAGTCCGTGACAAGATACAATCCCGGTTTCGTGTTCGCCGCGGTAACTTAATGACGCACATGCCTAATGCAGTACGGATTGTTTTAGGCCGCGACGAACAGTTTCAATATTTCCCACGCGAGATTCAGTACCTGCGAGTGGTTGAAGGGGCGACGGAAGAGTTTGTGACGGCCACAGCATTGGTGACTCTGCAGTTTTATGATTATACGCGGACGGTGGCAATGAATCGATCACAGTTCGATTACCAGCGGGGCGACCAGATTATTGTGGATCGCACCCAAGCATTTCTCGAAAAGTATCTGCCCGAACCGCAACAAGTGGCCAGCATCGAAGAATAGTAGCTAAACTCGCTACTCTGAAAGCGGTGGGCACTACCGATATTTGGCATCCGAGTTTAAACTGACAATGGTTTAACAACTCGCAATCGTTCAAACAGGAATTCCTCAGTGGCGCGGATATATTTAGTACTTGCAAGTTTTGCCGTTAGTCTTTTGATTGCTAATTTTGGTGTTGGCATTTGGGTCGGTGATCTCAACGGTATAGCTGAGCGAGTGCAACTTGGCGCTCGGCAATACAAGGTTGCTCGCGGCAACGGAGAGCAGGGGGTGATTGATGACGCCCGCGAGTCGATGTTGTCATCATCCGCAGAGTTAACTCCGATCAAGAAACGGCACGGCATCCATTTTCTGTTAGGTGTGTTATCCGCATTGGTATGTGTTTTGGTTAACGGGATTGCGATGACCTATTTCATCGGGTCGAGCAAATGGTGTTCTGAGGTTGTTGATACCTATGGTTTGGATTTGGTTTACGTTCGCATGAGTCGCACTTTAAAGCGGCGCGCCTATCCTTGGACAATAAGTGGAGTGGCGGCGATTGTGGTTATTGTTGCTTTTGGCGCTGCCGCAGATCCTGCTACGCAAATCGAATCGTCGGCAAGTTGGGTTACGCCGCACATGATCGTTGCCATTCTCGGCACGATGTGGTTAAGCGTGTCTTTCTTAAATCAAGCTGGTCTCATCGGCGCTCATTACGATGTTATTAATAAAATCGTTGCGGCAGTTGAAGTTCGCCGAGCAGAGATTGGTCGAGCAGACGAGTAGCAGCGGCTATTCGCTGTCATCGGAGTCGAGCAGCGGTTCAATTTGTTCATCGGCTTCGATGAGATTATGTAATTGCTGCAGGTAATCGTTGAGCGAATCCTGCAGATCCTCTGGAATGATAGGTTCAACGATATCTAGCACGCGGGAAATATACGGTCCCGACTTAGACTTGGCGATGCGATTGTGCATATCTTCGCCACCGAATGCTATGGCACACATTGTTAGAATTGTACATAAAAGCACACCGTTGACGATGCCCAGCAGTGCGCCTGTTTGGCGATCGAAAGTCTTCATTTCATGTTTGTCGATTTGCTTGGCGCAGAAAGCAAATAGCATCCAAATCCCGAGCGAAGTTAGCAGATACAGCGATGCCATGGCAATAAACTTGTTCCACGGCTGATCCACGCCGCTAAGCGCCTCGGCCAGCGCGGGATGAAACTCTCGAGCCACAAAGAAACTAATGACGATCGATGCCACCATCGCAATCTGCCAAGACATACCTTTTACGGCTCCGATTATTACGGAGATCGTTAATACGGCGAGCATGATGATATCGTAATTTTGCATAGAGGGTACACTTCCGTCACTAACACCGTTGACTTACCAAGATTCCAGCACCAAAGTCACTGGCCCATCATTCACTATTGTTACTTGCATGTCAGCCCCAAAAACTCCCGTAGCGACTCGGATACCATGCTTTGCAGCTTCCATCGCAAATTGTTCGTATAGCGGTTCCGCTATTTCCGGGGGAGCGGCGTCTACGAAACTGGGCCGTCGTCCTTTACGGCAATTGCCCCAGAGTGTGAATTGACTGACGACTAACATTTCTCCATGGTTATCGAGCAGTGAGCGGTTCATTTTACCTTGGTCATCACTAAAAATTCTGAGGCCTACGAGTTTGTCGACCATCTGTGTTATTTCATTGGCAGTATCGTCAGGACCAATTCCGACGAACACCAGCATTCCGCCCTCGATCTGCCCAACAACGCTGCGGGCTACTGAGACGCTTGCATGACTTACTCTTTGAACAACAACTCGCATAGTAATGCTTCTACTTAGTTAGCTGGTCGACGGGCATTGAGGTCGTTTAAGGCAATGGTGGCTGCTTCATAATTGGGGTCGAGCGCCAGTGCCGCTTGATACCAACTCACAGCCGCTTGCACGTCGTAAAGCTGTTCGGCGATCTTTCCTAGTTCGAAGCGGATGTTGGCGTCAGTGGGCACTTGTGCTGCCATCACGTTCTTTTCGATGTATTGGATTTTCAGTGCTTTGATTTGTTCATGTTGTGCAAGTACCGTTGCCGCTTGATCGGCGTTACCGAGTTGGCGATGAACGTTGGACAATTTGAACAGGATACGGTCATTCCCCGGGTGCCTGGCCGCAGCTTGCGAGAGGATTGCCAATGCTTGTTCTGTTTGGCCAGATTGCATGGCAAGCGTTCCGTGCATTTCCAACGCATGTTCATGTTCCGCATCGATGCTAAGTGCTTGTTGGATGTATTGCTGTGCTTCATCGAATTCCCCTAAGGCCACGTGACATTCGGCTTGATAGGACCGAGCGTTGGCGACGAGGTAGGGTGGTATGTCCGCGGCGGGAAGGTTTGCTAAAGAGGCCAGAGCAGCGGCGTAGTTTCGAAGTCGAATTTGGACCTCTGCCAATTCGACATGGACTTCGGAGGTTTGTTCAAAGGTTGAGTCCCCTGAGGCACGTTTGAGTGATTCCGTATAGTGCGTAACGGCTAGTTCATTCTTATCAAAATCTTTGCTGATCAATCCCATCAAACGATCTGGTCGCGGATCTTGTGGAGCGAGCTCGGATATTCGTTGACAGTGTTTCATGGCGAGTTGTAGTGATCCAAAATCGTAATGTTTAGCGCTGAGTAGTCGGTGGGCGTCGACGTTGTCAGGAAATTCGGCAATCATTTCGTTCAAAGTTCGCATGGCGCCTGGGTTGTCACCGGTAGCGAGGAAGATGCGAGCGGCCATAATCATACACTCTTCACGGATGCGTGCATCGCCGGCGATTTGACGGAGGCGCTGCATCGACTCGCGATAGTTTAGGACGTTGAGATACAACACAGCTTCTAAGAATTTCGTCTCGACATCTGCGATGGGCATTTCTTTGAGTTGGTTCTTTATTTTACGGACTTCCTGCCATTGTTCTTGTTCAGCGGCAGCGCGGCCTTGGCTGAACAAGTCCAGATGATCTGGTGGTGCGTCGCAGCCGAGCGTCAACAAAGAGGATAGGCCGAGTAGTACCAGCCAGAGCAGGGGACTGTTTGCTTCGGAGGCGTAGATCGTGGGTGATTTGCAATGACGCATGGTTGTCGGAATGTATATAGTGTTACGGTTGAATAATAGTAAGTTGTTGGTTGGGGGTAGGGGTGTCGATGATTTGTGTCGCACCGCCTGCCCAGTGGATTTCCAATTGAGTGATTGTTGCATTCTCGGCAATGCCAAAGAATATGCGGGAATCGTTGGAGGATGCGAAGCTTGAACCACCTTTGATTTGACGCACTTGTTTACCGCGGTTGGTTGTGAGGGTCACGCGAGTTCCGACCGCGGAGCGGTTACATTGGGTGCCTATCAATTGCAGCGTGATCCATTGGTTATTGTTATCGGTATGATTGATGAGGACACTACAGTTTTGATTGACGTGTGTATAAGCGAGGTCGACATAACCGTCGTTATTGAGGTCTCCAGTTGCGATGCCGCGGCCATTGTGTTCTGAGGTGAAGTAGGGGCCAAGGCTATGATTGACTTTGGCGAAGCGGCCATTATTATTTTCTAGAGCGATTGGTAGTTGAGTGATGGAGCTGTCCACGGGATAGCGTTGCACATGACCGTTAGCAACAAATAGGTCTTCATCGCCGTCGTTATCCGCGTCAACAAAGGCGGTACCCCAGCCCACATAGGAACTTGGAAAGCTGATCATGCCGGTGGCGCTGCTGACATGTTGAAACAGAGCGTTACCGAGGTTTTTATAAAGGGCGAATTGTTCGGACTGAAAATTAGTGACGAACAGGTCGGGTAGGCCGTCGAGATTATAATCACCGAGGTCAACTCCCATACTGCCATCGGCGTTGCCGGAATTGTCGAACCCGACGCCAGTCAATGCGGCAACTTCCTCAAAGGTTCCATCGCCGCGATTGCGCCAAAAGAAATTGGCCACAGTATCGTTAGTGACATAGACATCGAGGTCGCCGTCGAGATCGAGGTCGGCCATAAGGACTCCCAGTCCTTTGCCATAATGTTCGTTGGTGGTGCGGATGCCGGCTTGTTGTGAGATATCGACGAAGTGGCCGTTGTCATCGAGTTGGAACAGTTGATCGGGCAGGGGAGCGAAGATACGAGGCGAGCACGTATCGCGGCGGTTGGTGTCATTTTGGTTGGACAAGAACAAAGTGTTTTTACCCGCGCAGAACGGGTGATTGTCGAACGACCAATCGATATAGTGTGCGACATAGAGTTCGAGGATACCGTCGTTATTGATATCGCCCCAAGCTGCTCCGACGCTCCAAGCTTGGTCGTTAAGATTCAGCTGGCTAGCAACTTCATCGAAGGTACCATCGCCGTTATTATGAAACAGGAGCAGGCCGCCGAAGCCGGTGATAAGGATGTCGAGGCAGCCGTCATTATCGTAATCGGCAGAGAACGCTCCGTGGCTATAAAAGGTACGCAGGTTTAGTCCGGCGTAGTCGGTCACGTCGGTGAAGGTATCATCGCCGTTGTTGCGATAGAGAACGGGCGGGTATCCGTTGATGGTTGGTGGAGGCGTCTGTTTATTTGCATCTAGGGCATCCGGATCATCGCCAGGGGTACTGAAGTGACCACCGCCGGTGAAGAGCATATCGATCAATCCGTCGTTATCATAATCAAACAGAGCGACTCCACCTCCGATTGTTTCAAGCATGGTATGGTGGTTTGCTTGTTGGTGATTTTGGTACAGTGCTTTGGGATTTTGTTGAAGTTGTTCAAAGCGGATATTACTTTTGGGTTCATTGTTGTTGCGTGGACTTTGGGTACTGGAATTTGCTGGTTTATCAGTCTGCATGGGGGCGGGTTTTTGCGATGATTGTCGGGCAGGGGGGTTTTCAGTTATTTCGGGGTCAGCGGGCGAATCCAGCGGCGTTTGATTATCACATCCAGTCAGGATGCCAAAAAGCACCAGGCAGCAGCTCAGCGCGAGAATATTTCGCAGGATGCTGGTCATTTCGTGGAAAGTTAGCAAAATGATATGGATCACATTCTTGGCAGACGGTTGCTGAGCTTACTGATGTTTTCGTTGCAGCGCGCATTATGTACGGGGTATTGTATCAACTTCCGTGCAAACATGTTCCCATCAGCTGGCGGTGGTCGTGCTCAGCATTGTGGAGGTTCATTGGCTCGATAATCGCTGCATAAAGTTATGCAAAAGCCCCCACTATCAAACCGAACATAACAAACATTATCGGACGTTGGGGAAGTCGCGAATTTACCTCAAATAGCGTCTCAGCGGGCCTACTTCTGGCCAATCTTGAAAATGTGCCCATCCGTCAGCACCCAATTCATAAGCGTGGTGGCTATAGGCCGGCGCTAAATGATGTCTGCGATTAGGCTTCGAGGTACCGGCCAATCTTGCGAAATTTTTGGTAGCGGTCAGCAAGCAGATCTTCCATGGACTTTTCTTGCAGTTCTCGTAAACTGCTGACCAAATACTGCTTAATTTGGATTGCCATTTGTTGGTGGTCGCGATGGGCGCCGCCAAGAGGTTCTGGGATTACATCGTCCACGACATCGAGTCCCGGAAGATGTTTGGAGGTAAAACGTAATGCGTCGGCGGCATTGGGCGCAAACTCGTGACTTTTCCAGAGAATTCCAGCACAGCCTTCGGGACTGATCACACTATAGTAACTGTGCTGTAGCATGGCGACTTTGTCTCCCACGCCGATCCCTAATGCTCCACCACTACCGCCCTCCCCGATGACGACGCAAATAATGGGTGTTTCTAAGCGCGACATCTCGTACATGTTTTCAGCGATGACCCAAGCTTGACCACGCTCTTCGGCGCCAATGCCGGGATAGGCTCCTGGTGTGTCAATAAAACAAATCACTGGTAAATTGTGCTTGGCCGCTAAGTTCATCTTTTGCATCGCTTTGCGGTATCCCTCGGGATGCGCACAACCAAAAGAACAAGCCGTTCGTTCTTTGACGGTTCGGCCTTTTTGATGACCGATCACCATTACTTTTTGATCGTCGAGTTTTGCAAAGCCAGCGAGCATCGCACGGTCGTCACCAAACTTGCGGTCGCCATGTAATTCTACGAATTCGTCAAATACCAACGATAAATAATCTCGCGTATACGGACGATTCTGATGTCGAGCGACCTGCACCGTTTCCCAGGGGCTCAAGTCGTCGTACAAGTCACGTGTCACTTCCGCAATTTGGTTCTGTAGTTTACGAACTTTACTCGACTCTTTGGACGTCTCTCCATCGTCATGCAGTGCAGCAAGTTCTTGCTCTAAATCAAAGATCGGTTTTTCAAAGGCCAAAGCTGGCCCAGAATTATTCATGGTGGTTATCCGTCGTTGTCAAATTTAAAAAGCAATCGTCGGTTTGCGGTGAAATTGCCGCGTTTGTTGTGAACATAATAGTAAACCTAATTGTTGTCTCTCGAAACACCTAATCCGACCAATTTCTAAAACTCCGCATCATCGTCAGCAGACATTTTCGATGGGTGCAGTATTTGGGCTTTGTAGATTCGCATGGATTTGAGACGTCCGAGTATGACGGCGATGGAGTCTGGGCGACCGGCGGGTTGTTTGCTTAGCATCTCGTCTACGAGGTCACTAAATTCTTGGGTAATGTTTGTGTTGATGCTAGAGATCGGCGGTGCCTTCATGTGCAAATGGCGCGTCAACAAATTTTCCGGTGAATCCCCCGTAAACGGTACTTTGCGAGTAGTGAGTTCTGTCAACAAACACGCCGCGCTATAAATGTCGCTACGGTTGTCCAGCGACTTACGGCGAATCTGCTCGGGCGACATATAACTCCGAGTTCCCGCGATCGTCTTGGACTTGCCTCCTCCGAAGACGCGTCCTATTGTGGAGGGTATTTTGACCGCCAATGCAAAGTCAATCAGTTTGCAATTTCCTTCGTCATCAACCATAAAGTTGTCGGGTTTTACATCGCAATGTACCCAACCCTTGTCATGCAAATACTTCAGCCCTTCAAGAACAGTGGTAATCACGGTTGAAGCGTGGTAATTCATCAAATCATATTCAGACCGTAACCGTTGCTTGAGATTTTGGAACGGGCTGAACTCGATCGACAAGTAGGGCACACTGTGCTTGCCATCGACCTCGTAAACTTCATTGACAAACTTACTTGCGAATGATTTGGCGACTTCGTACTCGTGCTGCAAATATCTAAGTTCGTTTTTATCTTTGCGGCGCTCTGATACCAAAGTTTTCAACGCGACTTTCTGTCCAGTACTGTCGTTGATCGCTTCGTAGATCTGACAAGTTGAGCCGGAACGAAGCAATCGAACTATTCGGAAACTCGCAATGTAATCATGTCCTCGTGCCACTGATGTCGCCCTAGCTTTAAAGTGTCAATAATTTGCCTGCGGCTTGCTGATCGCCCAGTTTACTAATGTTCGCTGATTTTACATCAAAACAATCGGTCTGTGAAAGGTGAATGAAAAATAAGTTCGGTACGTTGTTATTTTAGGCAAGCAGCTGTTGGTAAAGTGCGCGAATTTGATTGGTCATGTCTTGATGCGGGTACATGGTCTCGCACATTTGTTGCCCGTGGCTCCCTAATTTTTCTCGTAATGATTTGGATTCCGCTAGTTTCAATATCGCAGTTTCCAAAGCAGTAATATTTCGAGGTTCAATGAGATATCCCGTCTCATCAGAAATGCAAACTTCTTTGGCGCCATCGATATCAAAACTGACGACCGGACGACCTGCTAATAGTGCTTGTGGCAGTGCTCGGGCCAATCCTTCACGCAAACTTGTATGGGCTAGAATATCCATAGCACCAAGGTACCGCGGGATCTGAGAAGGAGGCACTAGGCCGGTAAAATGAAAATGCTCAGACAGCCCTGCTCGCTCGATTTGTGTTTCGATTTGTTCACGCAGGATACCGTCACCGATTAATAAAAAATGTACTGCCGGATTGGACTTTACGATCTCGCTGGCTGCGGAAACTAAATATTCGTGTCCCTTGAGGTCAAACAAGCGAGCGATTTTTCCGACAACGATATTGTCTTCGCTAAAACCGAGTTCTTGTCTTACCGAGGCTCGATGAGAATTTGCATTGATGAAGTCCGCTATGTCCATGCCGCTATAGATGGTCGTGAATTTCTCTAGAGGAGCGACATTCGCAGCCACCAGTTGATTGGTCATTGCATCACAGACACTGATTAACTTGTGGCAGCGGCGAGCAGCGAATTTTTCACAGTAGCGAAACAGAAAGCGTGACAATGGGTTTTGATATTTGTGAAAGGGAGCACCATGTACCGTATGTACGACGCCTTTTATTTTAAGGCGTTGAGCGGCCCAGCGACCAAGCAGCCCTGCTTTGGCACTGTGAGTGTGCACTATGTCGGGTTGCAATTCGCGTAGGTGTTGTTTGATTTGGCGGAATGCTTGCCAATCATGCCAAGGGTGAATGTTGCGCCGTAATGAGGGAGCAATGGCCATGTTTAATTTGGCGTGGGAATTGGCATTCAACAACTCCCCTTCTGGGCCAAGCGATGGACCGGTGATCAGTGTAACATCGTCCCCGTGGTCGTTAATTAAGTCCGTGCAATTATACAGCGTGTTCTCTTGAGCTCCGCCGACGATCATGCGTGTAATGATATGTACGATCTTCATCAATAATAGATTACCCTAGAACAAGCCTTGGCAGTTAGTCCATTATTGATCATCGGCGTATTCGACGTGCATTAGATACAGGCCTTGAGCGGGCGCTGTCATTCCGGCTTGACGCCGATCCAGTGCTGCTAGGACCTGGATCATCGAATCTGGTGTGCGTTTCCCTGCTCCGACCTCAACCAGCGACCCTACAATGTTCCGTACCATGTTGTACAAAAATCCATCGGCGCGAATATCGACTTGAATGGTGGTCGCTTGATGTTGGACAGAACTACTAAGGGTAAGTTCCGTTACGTGGCGAACGCTCGTCTTGCGGTCGCTCCCGGTGGCTTCAAAACTGGCAAAGTCATGCCTGCCGACAAAGTGCTGTGCTGCTTGTTGCATAGCTGGAAAGTCCAGCGCTGTGGGGAAAAGCCAAGCGAATTTTAGAGCGAGCGGGTTCTGTACAGGACCTGCTTGGATGAGGTAGCGATAGTGTTTTGATGTCGAATCACCGATGGGATGGAAATCCTCAGCAACCACTTCTAAATTCCGTAAGAACATGTCGAATGGAGTTTGGGCATTGATCGCGCGGCACAATACATTCTCCTCCAATTCGCACGCAGTCCGAAAGGAGATGACTTGTCCATGAGCGTGGACTCCCGAGTCAGTTCTGCCGCTGGATAGCACGCGGATTTCCTCGCCCGTGATTTTCAGCAGCGCTTGTTCGAGCTTGCCTTGGATCGTTGGTCGTTCCACTTGAATTTGCCAGCCCACGTACTTCGAACCGTCGTAAGCCAAAATGCCCTTGAAGTTTCTCATAGGACGCCATCAAAAAATGTACGCAGTGGAAATGGGAATAAGAAGTCCAGTACTTGACCGAATTCTAGGCGTTTGCGGATTGAACTAGTAACTCTGCAATCTGAACCGCATTGGTGGCAGCACCTTTACGAAGGTTATCGCTAACACACCAGAAGGCAATTCCATTGGGATTGGATATGTCTTCACGAATACGTCCGACAAATACGTCGTCGTGGTTTGAGTTGGTGAGTGGCATCGGGTACTGGTGCTGATCTAAATCATCGATCACGGTGATGCCGTCTTGGGCTTCGAATAATTCACGAGCTTCCGCGGCTGTCAGTTTCTTTTCGGTCTCCACTAAAATACTTTCGCTGTGACCCGTGGTGACCGGCACGCGGACCGCTGTCGGACATACCAAAATCGATTTATCTTGAAATATTTTTTGAGTCTCCCACACCATTTTCATCTCTTCGGATGTATAGCCCATGTGTTTTTCTGAACCGATTTGAGGGATCAGGTTGAAAGCGATTGGGTGCGAGAAAGTTTGCGGTTGGAATGGCGTGCCCGAAATTGCGGCCTCAGTCCCCTGCTCTAGTTCTAGCTGTCCGGCAGCGCCCGCGCCGCTTGTGGCCTGATAGGTGCTGACGATGACTCGCTTAATTCGAGCGGCAACGTGTAGCGGATGCATGGCAACGACCATCTGAGTGGTAGAACAATTGGGACTGGCGATAACGCCATTGTGGTCTGCAATTGCTGCCGGATTAACTTCCGGTACGATTAACGGTACATCGTCGTGCATACGGAAATATCCACTTTCGTCGACGACTACTGCGCCAGCTTGCTTGGCCCAGGGAACTAATTCAGCGGCCACTTCGTCTGGTGTGCTGGCGATGACAAGGTCAATTCCCTCGAATACTGTGGGGCCGAGTTCGACAACCGTGTGGTCAGTACCGTTAAAGGAGATGGTCGTGCCGGCCGATCGTGCGGATGCAATAAAACGAATATTTTTATAGGGGAAGTTACGTTCTTGTAGTAATTGACGAACAATGGTCCCAACAGCTCCGGTTGCACCCACGAGGGCAATGTTTTCAAACACGACAACAAATCCTTTGTTTAACTTGACCGATCCACCAAAAATTAAAAAGCTCTTCAAGTAATAGGTGGATTACTTGAAGAGCTTTTAAGTATGTTCGAGCATTACCGTTTGGGCAACGGCTAATGCGATGCTATTTTTTTACGAGTGAAGAAGGCGTTTCTAAGATGCTGAAGGAACTAATGTTTCCGGGCATCATTTCAGTGGATCTGAGTTGGCGTTGGACTCCGGTTGCCGTGTGCCAAACGATTTCAATGTCGTATTGATAGGTCTTAGCGGGATCTAGGTTACTGGAAATGTAATCTCGGCGAGTTCCCGTTGTCTTAGTACGAAAGCCGTTGATGGTCACTTGAGCATCGTGTGGGACTTGGAGGTGCAACGTGGTAGCGGTCGGGTTTATTTTGACTGCTGGTTGCGGAAGTTCTCCATCGTCTGCTTCTTCAGTTCCAGGTTGTTCTAGTTTTGGTTCGTCGGCCGCAGGAATTGGAGCAACGGGCTCGTCGGCAGGGGTTGCGGGCTGAATTGGTACAAGCCGCGACTCAGCGTCGCCTTTGGGTTGGTCAATGTATTCTTGAGAACCGGGTTTTGTCGTCGATTTCGCGACCGTGGGTTTCGCCTCAGATATGTTAACAGCTGAACCGTAATAAACGCGTGAATAAATTCGTGGAGCTAGTAAGGGACCAAACAATGGTGCTCGATAATAGCGATAGTTTGCGTGGTAGTGCAAAGCTAAACGTGTTTCGTAAATGGCATTACGTAGAATTGGGCGGTACACGACAGAAGGGCCACAGCAGACAACTACCCGTGAACAACAAGGGTTTATGACATTTCCTGCGTTGGCATGAGATGCTGTAAAAAGTATTGCAACGACGATGGTGGCGAAAATGGATTGTCGCATGGTGAGTGGCTCCGTAATACTTGTTTGGGCAATTAATCCGAAACGGTTTCCGGATTTGTTGACGTGTTTAATGCCTTTACCTAGTTTAACACAGTGGCGAACTGGAAGCAATGGAATTAGGCGATGCCCAATGCAAGTTGCCAACACTGGTAACTGTAAGATCGGCCGCTTAATATCTTACAACGTCGCCGGCGTCGTGGTCTGGGTAGACAATTTTAAGGGCGGCGGTTGCTTGTGACGTAAGAAATTTGAGGTCACTTTCCACCGCGATAAACTGCATCCCCTGTTCCGCCCTTTGCAGAGCACTTTCGGGATCCATACAGTGAATACCGGTGGGACAGTTTGTTTTCTTTCCGATTTGGATGACTTCTTGAATCGCTGCTTCGTGAGCTGCGGGAGTCGGAAAAGTACCGTCTTCCTGCCGCATTTGGAATTGCAAGTCATTGGGGCCAATGAAAATCGCATCGCACCCAGGCAGACTGTAGATTTCTTCCGCATTGGCGATGCCTGCGGGGCTTTCTGTTTGAAGGATGACAAGGATTTCGTCATTGGCTTGCAAGCGGTAATCACCAACTTCCGCCGCGAAGTTCATGGCACCACTACCACCGCCGACACTGCGATTTCCTGTGGGAGGAAACTTTGCCGCGGCGATAGCAGTTTTTGCTTGTTCCACGGTATCGACCATAGGCACGACGATTCCCCAAGCACCAGCGTCGAGTACTCGTTTAATATAGTGGTGGCTGCCGTCTGGGACGCGAGCCAAGGGAACTCCACCAGCATCGGCAACAGCGCCAAAAATGGATTCAGCTTGGGACCAATCAAAAGCCATATGTTCGATGTCTAGTGTTAGCCAGTCAAAGCCTAAACGAGCGATAACTCGAGTAGCGTGTAGATTACCTAAAGAGAGCCATGTTCCAAAAGAGGGCTGGCCGTTGCGTAGTTTTTCCTTAACTGGGTTGGTTCTCATCGTTTGTCCTTTTTTACTAGCCGCACAAAGTTGTCGTGTTAGGTATACTACTAGTCTTCCAGACTATACTCATGTTCTCAAGTCCCCGCGGGCTAATTTATGTCAGCGGCTTGTGCGCGGACAGTAACAGTTGGCTGGAGGGTTACGTGCTCACAAGGTTTTGTTTTGCAGCAAACGACGGATATGTGGAGGCAGACAGACGATCATCATGAACTTGAAAATCTCAAAGACGCTAGTCAATATTCTGATGGGACCAACTGATCAATCGCGTTTAAGTGCTCGATGGTGGAGTTGTATGGTGCTCCTTGCGTTGCAAGTGTTTGTTGGCACAGTCAGTGCACAGACTCGAGATCCCTATGTTGTGCCCCGCAGGAAAATGGTGCAACAGGCGGTCGTCGGTTCAGGGATAACCAATGAACGCGTGATCGCCTCGATGGCCGCGACTCCGCGACATGAATTCGTGCCGGTTAATATACGCAACAAAGCATATTTTGACATGTCGCTACCGATTGGCGACCAGCAGACGATTTCGGCGCCATTTATCGTTTCGTTTATGACGGAAGCATTGGACCCGCAATCGACGGACAAAGTTCTTGAAATCGGAACGGGTAGCGGTTACCAAGCAGCGGTGTTGTCACCGCTGGTCAAACATGTGTTTACGATCGAAATCGTTGAATCGTTGGGAAACCGCGCGCGGGCGACGTTAAAGCGATTGAAATACGATAATGTATTGGCGAAGGTCGGTGATGGTTTCAAGGGTTGGCCCCAGTATGCACCGTTTGACAAAATCATTGTCACTTGTTCTCCGGAGCGAGTGCCGCAACCATTAGTGGACCAGTTACGTGAGGGAGGATTGATGGTGATCCCCGTAGGCGAACGATACCAGCAGACGATGTATGTCTTGCGCAAGAAAAACGGCAAGATGCAAGCCGAGGCGCTGCGACCGACGCTGTTTGTTCCGATGACGGGTAACGCGGAAGACAATCGCCAGGTTAAACCGGATCCACTCAAACCAGCGTTGTTCAACGGCGATTTTGAGTTAACCAAGGAAGACTACCCGTTTGTGATCGGGTGGTACTACCAGCGGAACGTCGAGCCGGTTGATGACGATACAGCGGCACAGGGAAAGCGACACGCGATGTTTAGCAACGATGAACTTGGCAAGTCGGCACATATGCTGCAAGGATTTCCAATTGACGGACGTGAAGTAGGTGCATTGCGTTTTGCCGCTCAGATTAAGTTGCGAGATGTCCGTCCAGGTAATTCGCGAGATAAGGTGCCGTTGTTTCTGTTTGTGTTCTACGATGAAAATCGCAAAGAGGTAGGTACCGGTGTGGTGGGGCCTTTTATTGGGTCACAACCGTGGAGTCCGACGCAGAAGTTAATTCGAGTTCCCGTGCAAGCGCGGGAATCGATTTTACGAGTTGGACTGTTCGGGGGTATTGGCGATTTTTCAATCGACGACGTGAAAATCCAAGCAGTGAAAAGATAGGGTCACGAACCGAATTTAGAGAGACTTCTACCGAGAGATGGTGACTTTGGCCCAGAAGGGGTTGAGTCGATCACCACGGGTGCGAACGTCTTCGAGCATGACTTCAAGATTGGGTACGATCGGTTCGTTTTGAGTTTTACCGGAGAGGTTAAGCGACACGTTTTCTTGGAAATCAACGATATCCGGATTGAGATAGACGGTGATGATCTTCGCCGGTGATTTTACTCGAATGCGATTGTTGATTCCAATTTCCGCTTCGAGCAATGCATCACGGGCTGCTTTGCGGGGCCACTGCAGCGGCAATGTAATAAAGGTTGAGGGCATACCGTCGAGTTCGACCCACCAAAAGAAATTATCCCACGGTCTCATCATCGTGCATTTGATGGTCTTGGGTGAAAAACTTCTGCGGTGCGTACGCATCCAATCAAACATGAAGTGAATATCATCTTGGAAATGGTCATGACCGCGACCTTTGTATTCGACAACCATTGTGTCGTATCCAAACTTAGTGAGGTAGCGATTAAAATCCTGCATGTTTTGAGCGACACGATTTCCGTCCATTTCCCCACCGACAAAATAGAACGAAACATGTTTTGCATTCTGCCAATAACGCCCGACATATTTTCCAGCGGTCGCTGCGATTGGCAGGACTCCAGCCCACAGGTCGGGGTGGGCTAAGGCAATGTCCCAAACCGCATCGCCGCCGATGGAATGCCCAGAAAGAAATACTCGGTCGGTATCGATGGAGAATCGCTTAAATGTATTTTGCAGAGCATACAGAACTTTGCCGTGTTCTTGAGCCGAATATTCGTATTTGTTTTGATAGGGTTTTGTCCAAGCCGGCGCGATGACGATGTATCCGTGCCGTGATGCCTGTCCGAGCCTGAGGTCAGTTTGTTTGTTATAGGTTCCGGCCCACCAGTCGATTTGTTTCTCCGGAGTCCCCCCTGCCCCGTGCAAGCTCACGATGCACGGATATTTTCGGTAAGGATCATAGTCGGGAGGCAACTGCACATGAAATTTAAAGGGAGCACCTGCTGGACCATTGATTTCAAATACGTGATGCAGCGGGTCCAATTGTTGACCCTGCTCATTTTCCGGATCACCTTCCTCGGACTCTGCGGGTTGGTTTGGTGCGGTGATGAGTGTTGGCTTCATGGCCGCTATTAGTTTAGCAACGTTTGCGGGTGTGCTTCCTTCGAGTTCGTTGAGGTGTTTCAAGATTTCCACTCGCTCCGCCGCATTGGCGCTTTGCAGGTAATTCCGAACTTCATTGCGGACATCAAACAACGAGATTGCGACCGCAAGATTTTCAGTGACTTCGCCCTGCCCCATCAGCCAACCGCTAATTGCCAAGGCGATTCTTGAGTCGGGCCCGAGGTCGGTATCGTCAGCGAGTCGGTTGAAGTCGGCCAGGCGAGCTATTGTGTTGATGTTTAACTGTCCACGGATTTCTTCTCGTATTGGCTGTATGCTTTGCCGTGTTGCTTCATCATCGAGTTCTCCTAGCAGGCGGTCAAAGTCAAGTAGGATATTGTCACGCATCGTCGCCTGATCGTCATAGTCCTTTAGCAGATCTCGAGCTCGTAATAGCGTCTCGACTGCCACGCCCTCGGTGGGAAAGTTCGACAACCATTTGTAGACGCGTGCATGTTGTCCAGCGGTTTGTCGGCTTTCAATTTCGGAGATCAGTCGTTCTGCAAGTGCTTGCCGCAATTGCACTATTTGCTGTTTGAGATTGGCGAGTTCTGGGAATTGTTCAATTGCGGATTGCAACTCGAACATAGCGTCTTGGTAGCGTTCGCATTGCATATACAGGCGGACGATCTTTAAACGGTCGTCCGGATTTTTCATATCGAGGTGGTTTTTTAAAATGCGGCTGAGGACGGATGTTGGAATTGAGCTCGTGGCAATTCGAGTTTTCCAGATTATGGAATTGTTGGTGACGACGCTTTCTAATGTTGCATATCGCGGATTAACTTCGGTCAAACCTTGGACGATGTGCAGCGCCCCACGCGACGATTGCATGCTGACCAGTCGTCTACCGAATTCATCAAGAGGTGTAATGTTGAGAATGGGGCCTACAGCGGCTAAGCGTTTACCGATGGTAGCGACCCGTTGGTTGAGCGAGATGCGTTCAAGATTTTCTGGTGGGGAGTTTACGAAATTGAGGACTTGATATTCTGAAAAAAATGTGCGGCGAATACCGTCATCAGCAAAATGAACAAGCTTCGTTCCAACTTCTCCCGTTTGGTTCGCTGCTAAGGGTGTTTCACCAATTCCACCAATCTTCCCAGGAGAACCTTCAACTTGGACATTGTTCTTAAGCGTGTAGATCGCCGCTGGTAATGTGCTGATCATCGCCAGGGCAAGACATGCCACAACGACCACTCTGCGGTGGGAGCGGAAAATGCTCGTTCGTAATAGCGTGGTTCGTTTCTTCATTAATATCCAGACATGGTGAGCAGTTGCATAACGCATTAACTTATATCGGATGTTATTATTTCAAAGTGCTGATATTATTATTGAGAACTTGGTATAGTTTGACCACCTAGAATGGCAATAATGGTCATAACTCGAAACGGTTTTTGAACAACAGCCGTAGTTGCCGTGAATCGCCTGTAAGCTTGACATCGCTGTCGGTTTGCTTAAAATGCCTAAGTTACGCAAATTAGGATTTGGTTAAATGTTACGTCGAATCATACTAGTATTAACTCTGATATTAATTTCCGCTGCTGCGACGAGTTTGGTTGCGTTGGGAGCAATATTTCTTGCTGGCGGGTTAAGTGATAGCGGTGCAGCTGGTTTTTTTAAGACCATCGCGATTGCCGGTTTATTTGTCTCTGCAGTGGATTTGTGTTTATTAGTTCTTACAATGGCTATTAGTCACGTTGATCGTACCGATGAAGGTTCTGCTGAACGCCAGCGGGACGTGGAGTAAGATCATCACTCGAGGTGTAATTACCTAATATTCAATGGTCTCGACGATCTCGAGTAGTGTGACTCAAGCAACACAAGCATCTGGCACGTTTGATCCAATATAAGCAATTGA
The DNA here is from genome assembly GCA_963934735.1 of uncultured Planctomycetaceae bacterium. GTDB lineage: Bacteria > Planctomycetota > Planctomycetia > Pirellulales > Pirellulaceae > UBA721. Next base: position 16,390 of record CAWVZW010000038.1, on the reverse strand, counting down.
ATCAACGCATTCCAAGTAATAGCCTCTATGATTCAATTCGAATGTCCACATTGTCACGAAACGTTGAATGTCCCGGAGACGCGCGCAGACACTGAGGCAGTCTGCCCTGGATGTCGTAAACCAGTACGAATTCCACCCATCGTGAGCAACGCTAATGGTGCGGCAGACATGCCATCGGCTCCACCAGTCATTCAGGAGACGGAACCTGATATCTCAGAAGCCCCTGCTGTCGTTAACGATACTACGGAGCCCAGTGGTGGCGATATGGAAGTCCCCAATGAATCCTCAGATACTCAAGGCCATGAAGGTGGTGAGGAAGCATCCCCGCAGGAAACCAACGAAGAGTTGATCGATAGTGGCGGCAAGCGAGTAGAGGTATCGAACAAGCACTTTGATGACCTTGAGGAGCAAGTGAATCGAGGTCAACAAACCAATAGCCATACAGACAAAATTCACCGGCACACGCGTGATCACGCGTTGGTGGGAGTGAGCCGTGCGACGATTTATGGTTTTGTAGCGCTCATCGGTTTTGTGGCGCTGACCAGTTGTTGGATCGGAATGATGATCGGCCCCGCCGACGAATCAACGATGGATTTGCAAGGTTTTGGCATGGGATTGGTGCCTTGTGAAGGACGAGTAACGTATCGCACTACGGATGACCCAGAGGCGTTGGATGCTCAAGCCTTGGTTTTCTTTTTACCGGAAGGATCATTGCCGAGCGAAAAGTTTTCAATTACTGATCTTGTACCTGGCGATGATGTGCCGGACACTTTAGCAACGATCGAAGAAATTCGGCGACTCGGGGGTCAGTTTGCCGTGACAGACGATAAAGGGAAATTCACCACGGAGATCAACTTGGGGCGGTATTACATGCTCGTTATTTCCGCTAATCAAGCGGCTGTCGAAAACCCACAGCCCGAAGAGATCGAGACTCAAAAGCAACACTTAGATGAACTAGGCATCTATTTTGAACTACCGGCTAAACTGCTTAGCGATCACCGCTATCGTTGGTCACTCGAAGTGGTAAATACACAACGTGACATCCGTGTTTATTTTCGATAATCCACGCCCGTCTTAAATCACAGAGAACTGCGCGGTGTTATTCTGCAGCTGCTGCTTTGCGAAGCACGACACCTGAGGCGAACCAGCCACCATCATCGGTGCGGACAAAGGTCCCCGAGGGCCCGAGGTATTTAGCGACAGCAGCGAATTCGGGCATTTTTGAGACATCGATTTTCTCGACAGTTTTATCACCGTCACTAGAACCCATCAAACGCGATAAAATTTTGCCCATCATCGTTTGCGAGTGTTCGAGTTTGCCCATGCGGATCAACTCGTAGTTCGGATGGTGCTTGTCATCCAAACGCGTGAACATTCGCATGCTGGTGCTGGCTGCGCCCATTTTATTTAGTTCTGTTTCTATTCGGACATAGTCTTCTGCTGAGAGAAGATTTGCATCGTCTTGCTGTTTGATGATGTCTTCGATAAAGTCTGCACTTGAGGCGATCAGCACATGACCGTCGGCTGATACAGTAATAGCCCAAGTGCTGATAAGAGGTTGTTCGCCAATGGCTTCTGTCTCCGACTCTTCGTCTTCACCGAGATCACCAAACCCTTCATCACCAAACGCTCCAAAACCCTCTTCACCGAAATCGATGTCTAATTCAATTTCAATATCTTCTTCTTCATTGAGAATTTCCCAAATAAGTTGCCCCTGAAAATCTCGCTCGTGTTTATTGGGCTCTGCCGCCATGAATTTCGCGACAGCTTTTTCGATAGCTTCGGCATCCGTAACTTCGATAATAGCCATCCATTGATTACTATCGACATCAATGGGTTCACGGAAGTCGGTAATCACAGACATCCGTCCTGCGAGGTAAGCAACGAATTCATCTCGGATATCGAGTTGAGGTCCGTTTACATCATGAGCGATCCCTTTGAGGATTTCTTCGAAAAGGTCCTGGCCTTCTTCGGAATCAAGGTATTCATTGACGAGAGTTTTCGCAAATTCGAAAGCCTCTTTCATGTTCCAATTGATTGTCGAGTACGTGCTAACAGAATTGGGAATCCACTCTTGTGGTTTTTGATTTTCACTGTTAGGGAAATCGAGCATTCGCATGGCCAAAACGTATTTGTCAGATTCTTTAGCCGCGATGCGTGGATCCCGTTCGATCCCAGCTTTTGCCGCTGTGGTTTCTTTAGCAATTTGCGCAATAATCGCATCCGTTGTTCGAGGAGCTGATACCCATGTGTGGTGACGGAATTCATGAGGGCCTTCGGCAACATGGACCCAGCCTCCGGCACCCGTGAGAGCGCCGAAACCTTGACCTATGAGCAGTTCGTGAAAGTTCTTGCCTTGCGGGTTTACTCCAGCCGCAGCTTGAATTGTTTTTGCATAACCAAATGGTTCCACAAACCAGCGTATCTGAGGTTCGGTATCACCGGCCGCTTGTTGACAGTGTTTCATGGCCGATTGGTAGGCAGCGATGCCAGCGATATTGTCATCGCCAGGATTTTTAAATCGATTTAGAATGTCCTGCATCACCGCACGGTGATCGGTGCTGACGATATGTTCTTCATGGATGCGATAGTAAACCATGTAAGTTTTTTCTGCGTCTTGTTCGTCGGTGATCGTATACACCACCACATCATGATCATCGATCTTGATTTCGGACCGTTCAGCTCCATCTTCTACCAGTTGTTTGCCGATTCGGTCAACAAGCTCTTGAGCTTGCTCGACGGCTCCGGTAGCGTCGACGATGACGGCTACTGCGTGTGGTTGTGTTTCATCATCGGGAGCGAGCACTGCGGACGAGGCTTCCCCTGTTCCGAGGTCTTCAAGTCCTTCAAAACTGATGCCAAGTCTAGCTTGTGTCTGATCGAATCGTGCTTGCAGTTGTCGCTTGAGATCGTCTGCAAATGGCTTCACCACTGGGTCGTTCAATAGTTGGTAGATCTGCGTTCTTTCAAAGCGTTGTTGCAGGTCCTGTAAATTTGGAATGGACACAAAAGCTTTGGTGGTGTTGGGTAACAATTGATCTGCAGCGGGTGCAGCCGTGCAGGTCGCCGTAGTAGAAGTAAAGATAGCGAGCAGTATTAACAGTTTCAAGCAGATCGATTTTGCCACGGTGCAGTTCCCTCAGGTTTCGCGGTTTTTGACGATTCTTCTTGGACGTGCAAGTAAGTCTAAATTGGCAGCCAGAAGAGTTAGTCGTGTATTAGTAGTATTGTAGATAAAAAGTGTTAGCGGATTCCAAGCAATTGTTATTCCCTAATTCCGTTTAGGGTTTTAATTACAAATGTTGGTTTAACCCCTACGTTGGCGTAAATATTCTCGCAGTAATTTATTTATGAGTGCAGCGCCAACGTGACAAAACAAAAGCTATCGCATTTCTTTGTTATCGGTAAAACCGAATTAAACGTGAGAGGCGGACACTGGGATTGTATCAATGAAATGCGATTCAATTAGGGGGTACGTGCGATAAATGATAAATATTACGCAGCTTAACATTTCTGTGGACTTCCGCGCTCAATATACCACTGAATACAAGCACGGTGGTTAAAACACGGTTCCAATGGGGGGAATTGTTTAATGGTTGGCGAGACGTGGTTTTAGGGTTGTCTGTAAAGCAGCAAGCCAACAAGAGAAAATCGGTTTCTTGGGTGCAATAAGCACATATGCCTTACAAAACCGTCAAAAGACTGACAGCCTCTGGCGTGTCCCCCTGCTAGATTTTATTTGCAGATAGCGCGATAATTCGCATTATGAACACCTATCATTTGGAAACATCGGTTCACGATCCCATACATGGGTATATTCCGTATGTCGATTTAGGTGTAGGTGCGGAGGTCTGTGAGCGCGACATATTACACCACCCATGGGTACAGCGTCTGCGGCACATTCATCAACTTCAATCAGCATGGTGGGTTTATCCATCAGCGGAGCATTCTCGTTACCCGCACGTAATCGGAGTTATGCATTTGGCGAGCCGGTGGGTTGAGCATCTCTATCCGAGTTTAAAATCGGTATGCCCGGACGTCCCCAGTCGGGGATATATTGAAACGTTAATGCGGATGGCGGGGCTATTACACGATGTGGGGCATGGCCCGTTTGGTCATTTTTTTGACGAACATTTTTTGCACCAATTTTCTCTAACTCACGAGTCACTTGGTGCTCACATCATCCGTGATCAGTTAGGTGACTTGCTTTCCCAACTGCGGGCTAATCCCAACAGTCGCCTAGCGGATGGCGAGCAATTGGATGTCGAACAGATTGCTTGGATTATACAGCGACCAACACCGGCAAGTGATGATCAGCAACCGAGGTGGATGATTCTGTTGAGGAGTTTGCTTAGCGGTATTTACACAATTGACAACATGGATTTTGTGTTAAGAGATGCCTACATGACCGGTTACAGTCAGCGTAGTTACGACATGGATCGCCTCCTGCGATATACATTTTTCAGCAATGAGGGCTTAACACTGCACGACCGTGGTATCCCTGCTCTATTACGTTTCACTGCGGCGCGAGCAGAATTGTTTCGCAATATTTATTATCATCACCGGGTGCGGGCGATTGATTTAGCATTGAGTGATGTTTTTGAGGATTCAATCGCGGATCTCTTTCCGGGTGATCCACAACAGCACATGCAACAGTATTTGCATTTTACAGATTCGTCGCTACTAACGGAGGTCGCAACATGGTCTGCCACCTCAGGATCTCATCAAGCTCTCGGTCGTCGCTGGGATCAAATATTGCATTGTCGCATACCATGGGAAATGACCTGTCAGCAGACGTTCAGCTTTGGCGAAAGCGAAAGTGAAGGAAGCAGTATTTTTTGCGATGCCAACTATGTGGAATCAAAACTGCGAGATGCATTACCTGTCGATTTGCACGACATCGAATTGCGAGTTGATATTGCTCGCTACTTGAATCGACCACCTGCTCAAGGAGAGTCGATCACCCAAAACTATTATATTGATGCGAGCGATTGTATTCGGCCGCTCGTCACACATCCGCTGGTGGGTCAGCAGGTGGTTGTACAGCGCATTTGCCGAGTATTTGCTAGAGACATGCAACATCGGTCAGCGATAACTGAAGCCCTCGAAAAACTCTCGGGTCAAGGTGCCGATGATTTAACGAATATGTAATCCGGTGAAGAAGTATGGGCAGTGGCGTCATGATTATTTCAACAACGAATATTAAGCAACATAGAGCAACATCGACTAGGAGATAGCAATAATGTTTTTAGGATTTGGCGAAGTGATGATGCGGATTGCGCCCGCTGATAAGTTACGACTGAGGCAGGTATTACCGGGTCGGGTCGAAGTTACGTGGGGAGGCGGGGAAGCGAATGTGTGTGCGTCACTGGCAATGCTCGGTAATGATGTGCGTTACGCAACCGCTTTGCCTGATAATGCCTTAGTAGACAGTCTGATTGCTTCATTACGTGGCTTAGGCGTTGATACATCAGAGATATTGGTGCGGCCTGGTCGGTTAGGTGTGTACTATGTCGAGTGCGGTGCCAATCAGCGTGGCTCCACAGTCTTATACGACCGCGCGCATAGCAGTGTTTCTTTAGCGGAGGCTGCTGAGTACGATTTCGCCAGCATTCTTGAGGGAGTGCACTGGTTGCATGTATCGGGAATTACTCCGGCAATAAGCGGCGCGGCTTGTGAGGCCAACTTGGCATTATTAAAAGCGGCTCGATCTGCTGGCGTGAAAATATCGTGTGATTTGAATTACCGTGGCAAACTTTGGAAGTGGCATGCGGAAAAATCTGGCAAGGATTTGGCTCGCAAATGTATGGCCGAGGTGCTACCGTTGGTTGACTTAGTGATCGGCAACGAAGAAGATGCGGCTGACGTCTTGGATATTCATCCAGTCGGCACAGATGTTGCAGTTGGTGAACTCAATATTGCGGGGTATGAAAACGTCGCTCGGCAGATTGTCCGGCAGTATGATAATGTGAGTCGAGTTGCGATTACATTACGGGAAAGTATAACAGCGGATCATAACAACTGGGGTGCGATGTTGTTGGATGTTGCCGAAGACCAGGTATGTTTTTCACCGCTCGATGGCACGCAACAATACTCACCTTTCCGCATTGGTCACATTGTTGATCGAGTGGGCGGCGGTGATTCATTCGCAGCTGGGTTGTTGCACGCCTTGCACAGTGACAAACTCCAAGGAACACAACAAATCATTGACTTTGCCGTTGCAGCGAGTTGTTTAAAACACTCAATAAAGGGTGATTTCAGTTACATTACTGAGGCGGAGGTGCTTGCCTTGGCTGGAGGAAATGCCAGCGGCAGGGTACAACGGTAGTATAGCAATGAAATTGATTGGAGTTAGGCATGCCGCACGATCGTTATGAAAATCCTTTAATTAGTCGTTATGCATCAGCAGAAATGGCTGAGTTGTTTAGTCCCCAGCGCAAGTTTTCAACTTGGCGACGAATTTGGGTCGCCTTAGCTCAGTCACAACAAGAGCTCGGGTTGGGGGTTACAGCTGAGCAGATCGATCAGCTTCAGGAGCATGTGGACAACATTGATTTTGACGCGGCACGCCAATATGAAAATAAATTGCGGCACGACGTGATGGCTCATGTCCACGCCTATGGCGATGTCTGCCCCGACGCTCGGCCCATCATCCACTTGGGAGCTACGAGTTGTTTCGTAACCGACAATACCGATTTGATTATTTTGCGAGAGGCCTTGGTCGCGGTGCGATCTCGCGTGGCAGCCGTGATCGACCAACTTGGCACCTTCGCCGCTGAAACACAGAATATAGCAACGCTAGGTTTCACGCACCTGCAGCCCGCTCAACCGACGACGGTTGGCAAACGAGCTTGTTTGTGGGCCTACGATCTGGCCTTGGATTTAAAGGAAGTAGCACACCGTATTGAACAACTGCAAGCTCGCAGTACGAAAGGCACCACCGGTACTCAGGCTAGTTTCTTGAAGTTGTTTGATGGTGACCACGGTAAGGTTAAGGCATTGGAATCGAGTGTGGCAGAAAAACTAGGATTTGCTACAAGCTACGCAGTTACCGGTCAAACGTACTCGAGAAAAGTTGACTCACAGATTTTGGATGTGTTATCCGGCATCGCGCAAAGTTCTCACAAGGCAGCTTCAGATTTTCGCTTGCTGGCCAACCGCAAAGAACTAGAAGAGCCATTTGAGAAAGACCAGATCGGGTCATCCGCGATGGCTTACAAACGCAATCCGATGCGTAGTGAACGAATCTGCTCGTTAGCTAGGTTTGTGATGAGCTTACAATCGAGTGCGGCCAATACGATGGCCAACCAATGGATGGAACGTACATTGGACGACAGCGCGAACCGACGTTTGGTTTTGCCACAAGCATTTTTAGCGACCGATGCAGTTTTGATTCTCTATCAAAACGTGACTTCTGGGTTAGTGACTTATCCGCAGGTCATTGCTAAGAACCTTCAGGCAGAGCTGCCATTTATGGCTACAGAAAACATATTAATGGCTGCCGTCGCAGCTGGCGGTGACCGTCAAGATTTACACGAGAGAATTCGGCAGCACAGTTTAGCCGCAGCGGATCGCGTCAAGCAACAGGGTGAAGCAAATGATCTAATGAGTCGACTGGCTTCCGATGAAGCCTTCGCCAGTGTTGATCTCGACGCCATGATGGATGCTTCGCAGTTTGTGGGGCGGGCCCCAGAGCAAGTCGCGGAATTTATCGAGGACGTCGTCGGGCCGATTCGAACTGAATATGTCGATGGCGCCGTGACGGCGGAAGTCAACGTCTAGTTGACGCTATATTAGATCTTGTTTACGGCGTTGACGCCGAGGCTCTCGACTGCAACTTTCACAGACGCCTGAAATGATGAGTCGATGACCTGAGACGCGAAAGTTTTGATCTTGAGCAACTTGATTTCGAATGGCGAATAATTCTTCGCTTTGAAACTCGAATAAGGTGTCACAACGCGTGCAGTGCAAATGATCATGTTGAGGGTAACCGTAATCGTGCTCGTATACGGCTCGACCGTCTAATTCAAAACGCCGCAGGAGTCCCGCATCTACGAATTCAATGAGTGTACGGTAAACCGTGGGCCGGCTTACGTGCCCTTTCTTGCCCTTAGAGGGCAATTGTTCAATTAGCATGTCAGCGTCAAAATGGTCGTGACTGGCATAGATCGCATCTAATATATAGCGGCGTTGTTGGGTATTGCGCATACCACGACTTTGCAAGTACTCCTCAAACCGCCGCTGGGGCGTCAAAGAAACTTCGACACTTTTTAGGGTGAATTCTGGCTTCATAGAACTTTAACGAGACTAGCCAATTTCATCGAGTAGACGGTCGACGGCAATATTAATTTTTTCTTCAGTTTCATACGTCCCCGAATCAATTGCTTCACGAATTTGGTCAACGCGATCAATGCGAATTTCTGGTAACTCGTGGATCTGACTGACCAAATCCGCTGCTTGACTAGCAATCTCTGCTTCAGGTGATATTTCTACCTGATCGGTTGGATTGGTGATGGCCGTAGATTGAGTAGCTTTAGCGGACTCAACTCGATTCGTAGGGCTAACACCTTGGGAACCATGGATACCATTTACTTGCATTGCAATTTCACTTTCGACTACATTTACTGTGCATTTATGAGGGAACTCAAAGCTGAAAGAGTATAAAGAATCATAGCACATTAAGCAAGTTGAATCGAAGTGTCCTGTGGCAAACTGCCAGAATCGTCAGTTTTTGGGGGAATTCGTAGCCGCTGGTAAAGCACCTATCTTACCGTGTCAAATTAATTATCTACGAAATCTAAATCAAACTGAACTATTTCTTTTGATGTGTCGTTGAAAATAATAGAGGTGCAGAGGCAATCCCCTTCAGCAGACTTTTACCCGCAAGGATTTAGAGAGTCGAATCGTGAAAGGAGACGTGCGATGAATGATACAGAACTTAGAGTGGTACTGTATGAGGAATGTGGACTCGGTCGCATTACTGTCGAGATGGAGGAGTATTTCAACTTCAGTTTTGAAATGTCTGAAGCTCTCGAGAAGTTTGAACGTCGTTTTATGTGTAAAGGTTCAACTGGAACTGAAGCACGAATGACTGGCCGCGAGAACTTGTAAACCGAACCTTGGCTACTATTTTGAATCGAGCAACCAAGTGATGGCTGCCGAGTTGCTTGACGTTGGAGATGTGTTTATCGTAACCGCACCTGCTGCTTTTTCGATTTGGTAAACTTGCGTAACAATCTGTGGGATCACTTTTTCTCCCGTGATCCAAGTTGCTTGAGGTGCTGCGACCGCTAACATACCAGGCAGATCATGATATCGCGCGCCACCGGGCAAAAAGTCTGGCGACTGGAGATCCGTCACATTTGCAAATCGAAAGCCGTTGGTGTTTGCGGCGAGGCGACCAATAGCATCCCCAGCTTGGGCTCGGGCCGCAATTGCTAAGGGCCCTGTCTTGTCCAACGCTAACAAACAAACGCTAGTCGGTTGCATGTCATGGTTGGTGATAAAAGAGATGGCTGTAAGAATGTCATGTACTCGACGAGCAAATAAGCTGTAGTTGTAACCCAAGGTGTAAGCGGCGGCTTCGCGCGGGTTGGCGACGGTACGGGTACGGTGTGCTCCGGTTTCATTTTCATTGAGCCACTCGGCTTGAAACAGCATATCTAGCCCCACAACACAACAACCTTCGTTGAGTAATGATTGCACGTCGCTATTGGGATTACCACTTTCGTTAAGCAACCCGGATCTACCGTAGTCGCTTAGCCACAGCACGACCTGTTTATTCCAGGTGTCCGGATAAAGAAACAAGATTGAATTGGCGCTGCCGTTTTTTGAATTGGATAGAATACCATCCATTTGTAGGTAGCCAGATTTTTGAGTTTTTTGTTGCTGATCATAGGTGATGTCGGCACTTGGAGGTAAAGATCTACCGAGCACGACATCAATGCCGCCCCCAACAATTTCTTGGAACCGTTTAGTGTTTTGACTGCGTTTGCTGAGCAAGGCGTCGATTTGCCGCCGGCTTTGCTGTTCCCACAGGCGCAACACTTTCTTTTCCAACGCAACACCGCCTGTTGGGCGAGCATGCTCTGAATTGAATACGGTTAACTGCTCAGCACTCTGATACTTGTAATCTCGTTCTGGCGGTACTTCCGCAAAACCTAGTTCCAGATGTTGGTTAAACCATTGGTACATCGCCCGGCGGCAGACATAGTTGTAGTTGTGGGGAAAGTTAGTGTGAGCTTCTAAGTGTAAATGCTCTGGCTTACCGAGCATCGTGAATAGTTTCTGTAGTTCTGGGAAGCCCTTGGTTTCCATTTCGACGGTCCAGTCATTGGCGGCGGTCAATCCTAGAGGTTTGGGGGCAAACAGAGCAGCAAAATCGATATTGCCTTGACCGACGCGGAGCAAACAAGCGTTTTCACAAGTGCAACCGCCTTGCATTGCGGTGGAAACCATTACAGCGGGCATGGAAACCTTGACTCGTGGATCGATTGCTGAGAGGACGAAAGTTTGTGTTCCACCGCCACTGGCGCCCGTCACAGCAATACGCTGCTCGTCAACGTCGGGGAGCGATAATAGAAAATCGAGTGATCGGATTGAATCCCAAGTTTGCAGACCCATAATGTTTTGCAGGTGAGATTCCGCTTGAGGGCTGAAGAATCCCCAATCCGTTGGGTGGTTCATTTCCGGTCGTTGTTTGGCAAATCGATGTGCCAATTCATAAGTGATCTGTTGGCTGTCAGCATAACCAATCATGTCATAGGCGAAGACGATGCAGCCGAGGCGTGCTAGATGGACGCAGCGTGCTTGAATTGGGTTGCGACCACCTTGGCTAAACTTTTCCGCGCCCGCGGCTAGTTGAGCGTTGAGCGTGCTCGCCGGAGCATCGTAAAACCGACCCTGAGGCCAATGACCGTGGGGGCAAAGCACGGCAGGAAATTTGGCGGTGCTTTCGGCGGCTTGGAGCGGACGGTAGAGGCTGCCGGTGACGTAGAATCCGGACATGCTTTGAAAGTAAACTTTTTCTAAAGTATAGCCATCCATTTGTTGTTTCGAGTGAATGGTAGCTTGTAGCGGTGTTTTTTCGGGCATGGGCCAGAGGCCTTGCGATACAAGCAATTGCCGTAGCACGCGTTCCCGGCGGACGTTCCACTCAGCAATAGAGGTTGGACTCTGCATCGGAAAATAACCGTTGAGGTCAATCAGAGGCTGATGTCGAGCGTCGGTTGTGTTTTGTTGTGCTGATAAGTGCGATTGCACAAGACAGCAAACGATGAGGGAGAGGATGGTTTTACGCATTGAGAATTCTCGGCGTGTTGATGGGGATGGGTTAGTTTGGTTGTATTTGATTATAGCCAATTCCTAGTACCCAAATAACACTCAATCGCTCGCAGGAGGTAATTCTCGTGGTGTGATGAAGTGCTGCAGAGTGCCTTGGCAATTCAGATCGGTTGCCAGCCAAGAATCGATGGGAAGTTCGATGACCGCCAGTGCGCAGGTCGGCATACTGTTATCTGTCCCGCACAAACCCCAAAGCAATGCTTGCATACCTGGATTGTGAGCAATCACTAGCGTACATTCAACGGAGTCGTCGATTTGTGATAACAATTCGATGGCTGTTGTGGGAGGTGCTAAGTACAGGTCATCAGTAATCGTAATGTTCGAGCCTAAATCGAGTGTCGTTTGCAATCCAGCCAAGGTCTCTTGGGCTCGAGTTGCGGCAGAGCACAGCACCCAACCGGGTCTGATCCCCTGCTCTGCTATCCAAGCACCAATACGTGGAGCGTCACGAATTCCACGCGAGTTAAGCGGACGTTGAAAATCGGATGATGCCGGACTATTCCAGCTAGATTTTGCGTGTCTCAATAAGATAATGGTCTTCATGATCTCATGACTTCAAACGTCGGTGGGGAACAAAACTGGCGGATTGAGCTTGCTGTGCTTGTTTGACAGAATCACACGCCTGTTGATATAAAAACTCTTGGCTGCGATATGGCGTTACGCCCTCTGCAGAAATTCTCTGGTAGCTTCCGACGCTTTGCAATTCATGGCTATTCTGGTTATCGACCATGTTGGTTCGCAGTGAATCGAGCAAAAAATCTTTACATGATTGCGAATGCACTGGTATGAGTAGTTCGACTCGCCGATCTAGATTCCGAGGCATCCAGTCAGCGCTGGATATAAAGACTCGTTGCTCCCCGGCATGTACAAAATGCATGATGCGGCTATGCTCTAAGAACCGATCGATAATACTGACAACTCGGATGTTCTCACTTTGTCCATCAACATTGGGTTGTAAGCAACACACCCCCCGCACATTCAGGTCGATTTTTACACCAGCCTGCGATGCTTCATACAGTGCTTTGATTATCTGGGGGTCCACTAGTGAATTTAGTTTCGCAGTGATTCCAGATTCTCCTCCTTTTGCAGATTGTTTCGTTTCAAAAGCAATCAGGTCTAGAATCCGCTGACGCATTCCTAGCGGCGCCATGCACAGGCTGTCGAGTCGTTGTGGTTGCGTACGACCGGTCACAGCATTGAAGAATGCGACTGCATCGTTACCGAGTACAGGATCACATGTGAACAAGCTAATGTCAGTATATAACCGTGCGGTTGCTTCGTTGTAATTCCCAGTTCCAAAGTGTATATAACGGCAGATCCCCTGTGTCTCGCGGCGAATGACAATCAAGGTCTTAGCGTGTGTCTTGAATCCTCGTACGCCGTAGATGACATGTACTCCGGCCTGCTCTAATCGTTGGGCTCCGACAATGTTACGAGCTTCATCAAAACGTGCTTTCAACTCGATAATTACCGTGACGCTTTTTCCGTTTTCCGCGGCAGCAACCAGAGCGTCAATAATGGGGCTCTGGCGGCTCGTGCGATAAAGTGTTTGCTTAATAGCTAGCACATGGGGGTCGGTTGCGGCAGTTTCTATGAATGCAATGATCGGGTCGAAGCTGTGAAAAGGGTGATGTAGAATAATATCGTTTTGTTTGATTTGGTCGAAGATGTTAATACTTGGGTCAATTTGTGGCGGCGTAACAGATGGCCAAGGTTTAATTTGGAGATCTTCAAATCCCCGCATCTCGGCAATCTGGAACCATGCTTTTAGATCAAGCGGTCCGTCGCAGCAAAAGGTGAATCCTAAGGGGACGGCGAACAGTTGTTGTAGTGATTCTAGTAGTTCGGGACTACAACTAGCAGCAACTTCGAGCCGTACACACTCGCTCACTTTACGTTCATCTAATACGTGGCCCATTTCTTCCATCAAGTCCGCGGCGACTTCTTCTTGCACTCGCATGTCCGCATTGCGTGTTATGCGAAAAGCGGCGTAATCGACGACCTCTTCGTGGGGAAAATAGTTCTGGCAGAACGCCGCAACGACGTCCTCTACGAGTATGAATGCGTGACGCTCTTCTGTGGAGATTGTGATAAATCTAGATGTGGGCCCACCGATTGGTAGGATGGCAATCCGAAACGGGTGTTGTTCGTCGTCTTGTCGTATTCGCAGTGCCAGGTGAAGTTGTTGATTACCAATCAAAGGAAGACTGCCATCGCTAGCAACGCTCAGCGGTGAAATTACGGAGAAAAGATCTTGGTCAAAGAGGTCGCTAAGTCGTTGGTGTTGCTCTTGAGACACGTCATCCATCTTGAGTCGCTTGATACCTTCGTTTTCTAAAAGTGGGCATATCGAGTGATTAAAGCAAGCGTATTGAGTTGCGAGCATTTCATGAGTTTGTTCACTTATCAAATCCAGTTGTTGTTGCGGAGTCAGTTGGCAGGCATCCGGCTTAAAATTGCCCTGGGCGATGCGAATATTAAGGCCACCAACTCGCACCATAAAGAATTCATCCAGATTCGAAGCTGTGATTGCTAAGAATTTGACACGTTCCAATAATACGTTGGAGTCGTCCAATGCTTCACCAAGTACTCGCTGATTGAATTGCAGCCAGCTTTGTTCACGGTTAAACAAGAGGTTGTTTGGAGACTTAGAGTTATTCATGGTATGGAATGGGTTGGTAGTAATTTAAGAAACGGAAACGTTGTGGAAGTCGTACTCGTGTCGTGGCTTGGCCGCTCAAACCAGGTCAGCTATGTGGCGTGGCTGCGTAGTAAAACCCACAGCCCAAACACTTCTTCAAATAAACTCCCATTTTGTTTCAAAGTTAGTTGTATGGAGGACGTGCCGATATCACTCACAGCAACTGGTCGATAGGTGATATCTGTTTGCATTATTTGTTTGCCTCGTTAGCCCCCCAGATTGCAGCGCCTAAAACGGAGGCATCGTCACCTAACATGGCCGCGCGTACCTCAAAGGAATCACGCAAAATGGAAATCGAACGAGCGCGAGCGGTTGTTTGTGTTGCGGTGACCATCAGTTCGGGCATGGCTTCAACTAGACCGCCGCCAAGAATTATCATATCAGGTGAAAACAGCGTAACCAAACTTGCGATGGCTTGGCCCAGATAGTCACAGGCGGAACGGATAATATCCTCCACTGCTTGGTCACCGTTGGCTACCGATTTTGATAGAACACCGCTGCGTATTTTCCGCAAATCGGTACCGACAGCTTCCAATAGATATGGCGCTGAGCCACGATAAGCTGCTTGAGCCGCTTGGCTGGCAATCGCGAGTCGACTGGCAACCGTCTCGAGACAACCTTGTTGGCCGCAGGGGCATGGAATACCGTTGGGCACGACTTGGATGTGGCCGATTTCCATGGCGGTTTGCTGCCGCCCAGTTACGATATGGCCATTGAAAACTGCTCCACCGCCGATACCTGTGCCTGGGAATACGCCGATCACGTTTTGAGCACCTTGGGCAGCCCCCCGTTGACTTTCACCGTAGACCCCCGCATCGACATCATTGAGCAAGTGGATGTCGCAGCTGAAGTGTTCGCGGATAATTTTCACGAGTTCGACGTTTTGCCAGCCGAGGTTAACCGCTCCGAGTACCGTACCCGTTTGCATGTTAACGGATCCAGGCACACCGATGCCGATTGATTTCAAGTCTGAGGATGCGATGTCGGCCGCTGTGCACGCCGCATTAATATTCTCGATGATCCGGGTGATTACCGATTGTGTCCCCTCATGGCTATTTGTGCGTATGCGATTACGGCCGATGGGCTCGAGCGCGCTGTTGTAGGCGACGGCGAGCATCTTAGTGCCACCGAGATCAAATCCAAGATGGTAGTTGCCAGTATTTTTAAGGTTGGTCATTTTGAGAGTAGGTCGGAATCGATTGGTGTGTAGATTGCCTTATGCAATTGGGGTTGAACTGCTACTGCGAATGTTTAGCCAATCCTGTCGCGAGTGAATTGTAAAAATTAACGGTAAAAAAACCCCTCTGATTCAATGCTTGATTGAACCAAAGGGGTTTGTAACTTAAATGGATATAACTAGTGTTTAGTTATTTTTCCATTCTTCACCAAGTGGTATACCATCTCGGCGGTCACCGAGTCGGTTGTAGGTCACATAGTCGATGTTTTCGCTCAAGAATTGAACGCTACCGTCGACAAGAACGAACTGTGCTCCACCTTTATGCTGAGACTTGAATCCCTGCGAGGTTGCCCAGTTGTTCCAGTGAGTACACCCAGGGTATTGAGCGTTAGGCCCTTGGTTGAAGCCTGGTTCACCAAGACCGTGACTTGGGTAGTTGATAGGACCACCAGTGCCCATCCACAGAGATTGGGAAGCGTGAGCAAATCCACCGGATTTAGCGAGTGATGTTTTCATGGGAAGAATTTCACCCATAGCGATCACTTGGCTTTCACCATCAACAACATCGCGGAAACGAGCAGCCCACATACCACGAGCAAATACGCCCGAGATGCGATAGGCACGTGCGTCATTACCAAGGTTGGCAGGTCCGGTTTGGAACAAGTTACCAGGGTATTCTGGACACCAGTTTCCATTTGAGCCAATTCGTTGTGAACCGATGCTACAAGCATAGTTGTGTAGCGTAGGTGCTGTATTTTCAACATGTCCACCGTCACCAGTTCTATCATTGTCCGCTGAAGGACAGATGAAACTAGGAATAATTGCAGACCAAAAGAACCTGGTTTGAGTAGCCGAAGTATTAATTCGCTCAAAGTTGGAAGCCCAACCCTGTCCAGTACCAGGAGCATCTCTCATAGTCACGCGGAAGTTCAATTGGTTATAAAGTGGATCCTGTTCCATAAATGGAAGCAGTTTCACCAATTGACTACCATGACTGGTGTTTTCCCAAGTCAAGCCGTTGTTGGACTGGCGTGTCCAAAAATAGCTACCTTGAGGAGGCATCGAGTTATAGGTGTTATGGTAAGTACGTAGTGCTAATCCGAGTTGTTTCAGATTATTGCTACATGACATTTTCCGAGCCGCTTCGCGAGCCGCTGATACTGCCGGAA
>CAWVZW010000037.1:0-34955 GCA_963934735.1 uncultured Planctomycetaceae bacterium | reverse complement strand
GCGGGGTTACCGATGGTCGCGGTGACGGAGTACTCGGACGCGGTGATACCGATGGTCGCGGTGACGTAGGCGGTTTTACAGACGGAGTGCTCGGACGTGGGGAAGAGGGACGAGTTGGCAATGTACCACTTCCTCCAATTGAACTTCCACCAATCGTCACTCGAGGACGAGTGGGAAACGTCGGGTAATTACTTGGGAATCCGGACGAGGGCCGAGTTACGGATGGATAGCTCGAGGTCGGTCGAGGCATCGTTATCGTCGGTCGCGCTACAATCTTATTGGATGTACCTGGTGCTGCCTTTGGTGGTACGACGCCTGTACGTACCGTCGGGGTAATGATCCGCACGTGTCGCTGTGCTGAACCAAGAGTTACATTCGTTCCCCGCTGAACTTGTGGCATTGTCCATGAACCATTGGAGGTCGGTACAGTATTGGGCGAACCCGTTACTAATTTCCCATTCTCCATGCGGTTACGCTCGTATGCCAATCGTGTATAGCTAGCCGATTGGTTTACTGACGCAGTACGATATTGAGTCCCCACGCGGACAAAGTTCCGATGTAAGTCGTCTTGCACACGATATCGATCGATGTGCTGAGCATAAACTGACATTCCGAAATATCGATCGCCGCGATTGCTACCAATACTCAACTGCATTCCAAACGTGTGAGCTGGGCGGTGCAAAGGATGGCTGCTGAAATAGCGATGCCAAGTGGAGCTATGGTGTAAATAACTAATGCCATGGTGATGACGGTAGTGCACGTGGTTATAGGCAAAGAACGGATCGTAGCCAATGTTCGCGTGAAAATGGTGATGCGAATAGATGTGATGATGTTGTTGATAGTGAGAATCATAATAATCACCAAAGTAGTAGTGCCCATAGCGCGGACGTACGAACCAGTGCATGTGAAAGCGACCAATGTCCATCACAATGCTAGGGCGGAAACGCGCAGTACGAGTATGCATGATGACCGGTGCAAACATGACACCACGAGCCGACATTTGATAATCCCAGTACCCATCAACAAATACATAACCACCGGGTGACCACATCCAACGTGATGGGATGTATACATAGTTCGGGCGATAGCGAACCCAGTGCCCCGCACGCCAGCGGTAATTGGTGCCACGGTAAAGCCAAACACCAGGCACCCAAAAGTGGCTGTTGGTAGGAGCCGAGACGGATGGACCGTTCTCAATGGATTCCGGTGGCGCAGTGGAATAGTTCATCTTGCGACGTTCACTCGATGCCCAAAATCCAGATACCCATTGGTAATCCCGATCATTCATTAATTCATTCCAATAACCAGGCACCCAGCGACGACCGGCAGGAGGAGTCCGCCAAACACCGCTAATCCACACATAATCTTTACGCTGATCGTCAAATCCCCAGTAGCCGGGAATCCAAATTACACTCTCGCCATCTGGTTTATAGTCGGGAGGAATCTCATCAACCTGCTCTGGCGGCGCGTCATTGACAATCATGCCAGGCTTGGGGTCATAGTTTACTTGAGACGCAAAAGCTTCGTGCACAGGCCCCCGCGCTAAAACTTCAATGTCTTCATCGCTGGATGGATTTCCCTCGACGCGACTCGGAGCATCCGCCGGTGCAACAGGTACATCGTCCACCTGAGCAAAACTGACGTCGCCGATCATCCATATAGCCAAACAAGTTGCTAGCAAACCTATCTTGAAGCGTTTCATTCGATACTCCCTTATTCCATCGTTTCATCTTTGCAAATATAATTCCGTCTTCATCTGTATATATTGATGCAAGCCGTATGCCATGAATCAATTTTAATTGAATGCAACACAGTTTTCACTGCTATATAGGTAATTTCTGCGTATGCAAGTTGCTTTTTAATGTTCATCAGTTTTTAACCTTTCAGTATTTATTCGCTCAATTACTGTAATCAATTTGATAGCACCCGATGTCACTTCTGTGACAACCGTTTCGTTTACATTTCTGAGGGGCACAACTACATTACGCATTACCTCCGATGAAGATACTCTGCGTTACCTTTTTATTAACGAGAGATAGTGGTGCCTCATGAACCAACGAATGCTGTTAGATTTTCTACAACTCACATTTTGCGATGGTATTGGACCGCTCACTTTCCAAAACCTCCTCAATCATTTTTCCAGTGCGACTGAAATCCTCAAGGCACCTGCAAGTGCATTGCACCAAGTCCCGCGCATTGGTCACAAGACAATTCAAGCGATTCAGGGTAGCCAGAGAATCCGCGCCGAAATGCAAAACCAGCTAGCACTTTGCCAATCCCACAACATCGAAATCGTCCCCTACACCAGTCCGCGTTACCCTGCTCCACTCAAACACATCCCCGCACCACCTCCGGTCATTTTTTGCCAAGGCAACCTTGAATTATTACAACTCGAGTGGCCCACCCAGACCACGATTGCCATCGTCGGCACTCGTCAAGCAACACAATACGGGTTACGTCTCGCAAACACGCTGACGCGTGATCTTACCGTTGATGCATGGCGGACAGTCAGTGGCTTAGCTCGAGGAATTGATCGCGCAGTCCATCAAGCCACCTTGGACCATCATGGAACCACCATTGCTGTGCTTGGCAGTGGGCTACTAAGGATTTACCCCAGTGAACATCAAGGGCTCGCTCAAACGATTCGTCAACAAGGTCTCTTAATCAGCGAAGTCCTTCCTGGCGACTCACCTCACAGCCGTCTTTTTCCGCGACGCAATCGAATCATTTCAGGCCTCAGTGCTGGCGTGATTGTGGTCGAGGCAGCACGACGATCGGGCGCTCTCATTACCGCCCGCCATGCGATGGAACAAAACCGCGAAGTCATGGCGGTCCCTGGCATGGTCGACGTACCTGTCGCCGCGGGTTGTAATAAATTAATCAAAGACGGAGCACAACTTGTTGAAGACGTGACTGACGTCTACACAGCGCTTGAACACACGCTTACTTGCTCACCCAACAGACTCCGTGAAGCGGTTATACTTCCTCCGCTCAGCGACCTCGAACAAGAGATCTTTGAACTAATCCCTGGCGAGCCTACCTATATCGATCTACTGTCCATCGACCCCCAACGCACAATGCCACAACTCCTCGCCACCATCACTTCGCTCGAACTCAAAAACCTCATCTGCCGTCCCACCGGTAACAGCGTCCAGCGTATTCGTTAATGATCGGCAACTTCGTTTGTAATATGTAGTCCCAAATCGCGGTCCTACTTCGTGGTGTTTTTAGCTAGCCAATCCGCGGCGTGATCGGTCCACGTTGAAATCTGGGAACCGAAAACTTTTCGCAGACCGTATCCGTGTCCACCGTCACCATACACGTGCAATTCAGATGAAATTTTCAACTTCTTTAACTCTGCGTAAAACAACACCGCTCCCAACGAAGACGACGCGTCGTCATCGGTATGAACAATAAAGGTAGGAGGAACATCTTGCGTGACGTTTACTCCGGCAATCAAACTCCCAGTCGTCGTGTCGTACACCCTCCATGGATAAATCAACATCGCAAAATCCGGTCGATGCGAAACATCATCGACTTCATCAATTCGTTGATAGCTCAATTTACCTTGATCGCATAGCAACTTCGCAGCGACTTGTCCTCCCGCAGAAAAACCAGCGAGTCCAATTTGATCCGTTTTGAGTCCATATAATTTTGCCTGGGAACGTACCAAAGCCATCATTCGTTGGGCATCTTGCAGCGGCTTCACCCAACCCGGAACACTGCTATCCTCAGTAGTACGATAACTCAGCACAAATGCGGCGATCCCCTGTTGATTTAACCATTGTGCCACCTCAGTACCTTCTTTATCGGGCACAACTTTGCCAAACCCACCACCTGGCAAAATCACAGCCGCAGCACCAGTAGGCTTTTCAGCCAAATGAACGGTAAATGTCGGTCGCGATATTTTCACCACGCGAGTTACACGAGGTTTTTCATTTTCACGAAACGGAAGCGTTTCGCCTCGATTGCGAGTGGTCTCACCTGGTGCTAATTTTGGCCAAACATCGTTTATTTCGGTAGCTGGCAACGCGTCCACAAATATTGCACACGCCAAACCCACAGTTATTACAAAAGTTAACATTCGCATAGCTGCATCTCTTTCGTTTTGAGTACTAAATCCTACTTTAAGATTGCTTCGATAATGTTTGCTTGCTCAACACCCGTCAAACGGTAATCCAGTCCTTGGAACCGATGCGTAAAACGGCGATGGTCGATTCCCAGCAAATGCTGGATCGTTGCATGTAAATCTCTTACTTGCACGGGGTCCACCACTGCGTTGTAGCTAAATTCATCCGTCGCACCATGGGTGACTCCAGGTTTAACTCCACCACCGGCAAGCCACATCGTAAAACAACGAGGATGATGATCGCGACCGCCTTCGGGGCTATCCCATTTTCCTTGCCCCGCCACACCGCGCCCGAACTCACCGCCCCAAACCACCAGCGTATCATCGAGCAGCCCACGCTGTTTCAAGTCAATAACCAATGCCGCGCTGGCTTGATCCGTATCGCGACAACGCGCAGTACACCAAGAACTCAGGCGACTATGATGATCCCAATCTGGATGAAACAGTTGTACAAAGCGTACATCACGTTCGATCAAACGTCGCGCTAAGATACAATTCGCGGCATAACTTCCTGGGCGTCTGGAGTCTGGGCCATACAATTCAAATGTTGATTCCGGCTCGTCACTCAGATCATTGAGTTCCGGAATACTGGATTGCATCCTCCATGCCATTTCATATTGCTTAATACGTGTTTCAATTTCTGGATCACCCGTCTGTTGATGCCTCATCGTATTTAGGTCGCGTATGCCATTTAGCATCGATCGGCGAACATGTCGCGGCATAGCATCAGGATCGCGCAAGTACAGCACAGGTTCCTTTGCATTGCGCAACTTGACGCCTTGATATTGGGATGGCAAAAAACCACTTCCCCAATAATGGTCATAAAGCGGTTGGTCACTAGATCGTTTCATTTTCGAAATCAACACAATGAATTCCGGCAAATTTTGATTCTCACTGCCGATTCCATAGCTCGTCCAACCACCCAAACTGGGGCGCCCAGGCAAATGATGTCCGGTCATCATTTTGGTCATCGCTGGAGCGTGGTTGATTTGATCTGTCACCATCGACTTAATGAAACAAATATCATCTACAACCTTTGAAATATGCGGTAACCACTCGCCGATTGTAGCGCCACTTTCACCGTATTGCTTAAAGGATGTGCGTGGCGGCATAATTAGCTGTTTTTGATTGACCGTCATTGTGGTCAACCGCTGTCCATTGCGAACGCTCGCGGGAAGTTCCTTGCCCGCCCATTTTTTCAACCCTGGTTTGTGGTCATACAGTTCGATCTGCGACGGCCCACCACTTTGAGTAAGAAAAATCACGTTTTTCGCACGGGGAGTAAAATGTGGCAAGTCCCCTCGCCCGACCACTGAATCACCACTGGTCAAATCCCGTTTACCTGTACTTCGCCGATTAAAACCCTTGGCTGCTTCGGCATCGAGCACTCCTAGTGCCATTGCACCGAGGCTAATCCCAGTGCATTTTCCCAGAAAATAACGCCGTGCGATTTCCAACGATCCACTAGAGTTTGAATTAGCATCCAAGTTCAGATCACCTATTTTTTTATTCATGAGTCACCGCCTCATCTAAATTATAGATCAAGCTGGCCACGATCATCAGTGACGCCAGTTTTGCGGATTGCTCCGATGGTCGCTGAAATATTTCTCCGTCACTAAACTGTTCGGGCTGACCAAATCGCAGCAATTCGACGGCCTGTTTATTACCCAATTCACCCTGACCATAGTGTTGCATCGCAGCATCATACTCACGCGTCAAAACAGTCAACTCATTACGATCTGGCCGTCGGCACAATACCGCTTCATATAGATATTCCAATTGTTGCGAAACTTCGGTTCGTTGCGTCATAGCATTTTTCGCTAAGTTGCGTGCCGACGTCATAATATTCAAATCATTCAACATCGTCAGCGCTTGCAGCGGAGTGTTAGTTTGCCTTGGTCGCACCTCACAATTACGTCGCTGGGAACTATCAAACAAGAAAGTCGGCGCGGCTGACCTCCGCCAAAACGCATACAACGTCCGTCGATACTGTGCGGCGCCCTGACTTGGTTGATAGCGAAATCGCCCCATAAACATTTCCGCCCACACTCCATCCGGTTGATACGGCATGACCGTCGGACCGCCAAGTGCATCATTCATCAAACCGCTACTACGCAACGCAGCATCGCGTATCATCCAACTCGGCAAACGAAAGCGAGCTCCTCGCGCTAGCCACTGATTGTCCGGGTCACGGTCAATCGCCGCTGCATCAAATTCACTATTCTGACAATATGTTTTACTCGTTACGATCAACCGCAATACATGCTGTACATCCCAACCGCTTTCCATAAATTCAATCGCCAAATAATCCAACAATTCTGGGTGCGTTGGACGTTCACCTTGCAAACCAAAATCTTCTGGTGTCTGTACCAATCCAGCGCCAAAACAGAGTTGCCACAACTGATTGACAAGCACTCGCGCCGTCAATGGATGTTCTTTGGAAACCAGCCATTTTGCTAACTCTAACCTTCCTTGGGGTTCATCCGCGACGGCAGATTGCAGTTTCAGGATGGACTCCGGAACATCTGCGGTCACTGCTGAACCTTTCTTATCCCAGACACCTCGCTCCAGTAAAAATGTAGTCCGCGGCGTCTTACGTTCGGCCAACACCATCACATTCTGTGGCGCAACTGCTTTCTTGGCAGCAGCCAACTGGCTATTCGCACGGTCTAGATACAGTTTTGCCGTCTGGTATCCCTGTTGACTTTTCAGAAACTGCTCCAGCAATGCTGCTCGTATGTCGGCGGGAACATTCTCTAAACTATCAACACTTGCATTTGCGAGTTGCTCGAGCGGCATCTTATCAAAGGATCGCACAGCGCGGCCCACTTGGTCAGTCAACGCTATCCGAAATCTACCCGTATTCGCATCGCCAATTGTCGATCGGTGCAACATCACAAGCCGCAGGGTTTCGTCAGGTTCCAATACAAGTGGCTGCGCTAAGGCAAACACGGCGGTATAGGCTTTCAACGGGTCATGAGACTGCGTTGTCCAACCGTTGCGAGGATCATCGTCAAGCGTGCCACTGACACGACCATAATTACGACCGCCAACGTTCATTTCAGCCGTGGCAATCGCACTCGAAATTTCAAGGTCACGTATCTGAGAATCACCTTTGCGTAACACCTGCAATTTCACATCTGTAATGATGAACTCGCCATTTTTTCCTCGAGTCAATTTTCCACCCGTGTGTGAAGCGTGTGGAAGCACTTCGAGTCGCAACCCGGTAATCCGCTGTAATGCGGGACGAACTATCACCAAGTAATCATCTTGCCTCGGATGAGGGCCAGATGTTTGAATCGTGCCATCGTCTTCGGTCAAAAATTGTGTACCCTCGACAGATTCCAACTGTATGGGTTGCATGACATGCCAGGGCTTAAATCCAGTTTGTACATCATTAATTTTTTGACTGAGCCACTCGTCAAATCCGGCTTCCGCCGCCTGTTGTGCCGCGGCTTTAGTTTGACTGCGAGTCGTCACAAGTTGTTGTGCCTCAGTAACCGCTCGGGCAGCAAAGGGCGATGTGTATTTCATGTAGGGTTTCGCACCTCCTGACGCTCGACCATCTTCATCAATATTGTCGAAGAACGCAAAGAGGCTGTAATAATCCGTTTGTGAAATCGGATCAAATTTATGGGAGTGACATTGAGCGCACCCTAACGTCAAACCCAGCCATACAGTCCCTGTCGTATTCACTCGATCAATCACATAGTCAATCCGCGATTCTTCAGGCAACCGTCCTCCCTCGCCGTTTGTCATATGATTACGATGAAAACAAGTCGCCAGTATTTGTTCGGGAGTTGCAGCAGGCAGCAAATCTCCGGCAAATTGTTCGACCGTAAATTGATCGAACGGCATGTTGTTATTAAACGCAGTCACCACCCAGTCGCGCCATGGCCAGTTATTACGAGTGGCATCACCTTGATATCCATCCGTATCAGAATACCGAGCAGCATCGAGCCACCACATCGCCATCCGTTCGCCATAGTGCTTGGAGGCCAATAACCGTGAAACCAATTTAAGATAGGCCTCAGGTGAATTATCTTTTTCAAACGCTCGCAATTCATCAAGGGTTGGTGGCAATCCGGTTAGATCAAGCGAGAGTCTTCTAATTAGCGTATTTTTCGCTGCTGGATTAGCAGGACGCATTTTATGTTGCTTCAGTTCACGCTGCACAAAGAAGTCAATTGGGTGCATCTTCAAGTTATCGATTTCAGGCCGAATTGGTTTTTCAAATGCCCAATGTTGTCCCCACGGGGCGCCTTGCTTGATCCACCGTTGCAGCAATTCTTGTTCTTGTTTGCTAAGTGGCTCTCGGCCAGAATCGGGTGGTGGCATTTGCAAATCCGCATCTCGACTTGAGATACGAGCAATTAATTCACTAGCCTGCAAATCGCCCGGAACAACCACAGCGTAACCATCGCGTTGTTGAAATACCGAGTCTTCAATATCGAGACGTAAATCTGCTTCGCGATGCGTCTCATCCGGTCCATGGCACTTAAAGCATCGATCCGACAAGATCGGCAGAATATCGCGACTGAAACGAATCGGCTCTGCTCCACGCACGCTGCCCAGCGCTGAGGCAAAGAAGAACAACCCGATAAATAATCGCAAGAACATAGCCATAGATTTCATTATAACACAGGCGGGCATGCTGATGATGTTCAATCACAGTTCGAGTTTAACGTCAGACCGTTGCCCGAGGTCAGTGGATACTGGCAAATACCGTTTACCACTTGGCAACCCGTGGCAATGTCAGACTTTAAAAGTGCAGCGCCATCCATATCCACATAATCTAGCAACGGCAATATTTGAGCGATTGCCGAAATACCGACAGTCGATTCCGTCATGCACCCCACCATCACTTTCAAATCATTTTGACGAGCAAGTTCAATCATTTGCCGCGCCGGTGTCAAGCCGCCACATTTTACAAGTTTAATATTAATGCCGTGAAACCGACCGATACAACGCTGAACATCATCAAGCACCAAACAATTTTCATCTGCGATTAGCGGCAACTCAGATTGAGCAAACACTGCAGGCATTTGGTCAATCAAATCGGCAGCCAACGGTTGCTCAATGAACTCCACTCCGAGACTCTTCAACGGGCCTGAATTGGCAATCGTCTGCTCGGCCGTCCAAGCACAATTTGCGTCGACTCGAAATACTGCATCCGTGTGTTCTCGTAATGCCCGCACGATCTCGATGTCGTGATCCGTGCCAAGCTTGATTTTATAAATGGGCCAATCAGAGAATTCGGCCATCTTGGCGATCATGACGTCGATGTCGTCGATGCCAATCGTATAGTTACTAAGCGGGTTTGCATCAGTACTTAAGCCCCACAACTGATGCACTGGCGCACCTTGCAATTTTCCCCATAAATCATGTGCTGCCAAATCCAGCGCACACAACGCAAATGTATCATCCAATAGTTCATTTGCCACTGACCACAATTCACCGGGCGTCGACATCTCGATACCTTCGATCAAGTCGCGGACTTGCTGCAGTGAATCACGTAACGACTGCTCAGTCACACCGTAGTAGGCATTTGTCGTCGACTCCCCGTAGCCACTCACTCCGTCTTGAATTAACTCGACGATAATCGTCGATTGCACCGTTATTGATTCTCTTGAAATTGTGAAGGGATGCAGCAGCGGTAAATCAAATTGATGAATCTTAAGTTGCATCATTCACCTACCTGCTCTGAGGATTTCGCCAACCAACGTTCACGCGCCGCCATTACCGCTTCCACAATATCATCGCTTCCAAAGCGAAAAATATCGGTAACCGGTAACTGCATTTGCTCACGCACTCGTTCGCGTTCTACCGCGGCGGCTGCAGCATCTACTCGGCGACTATTCATCGCCACAGCGACAATCTCACACGGTTGATAGATACCTGCCATCATTTCATAAATCGCTTTCACTTCTGGTAAATCTGGAATTTTCACATGTTCCACACCCGTAACGGCATCACGCAGCACTTCATAGCACAACACTAAAGCATGCGGCAAACATCCATGCAGGATTCCGAGCGTCACCGCGGAATAACTCGGGTGGACTAAACTTCCTTGACCCTCCACAACCAACACGTCGTGCGATTCGTTTTCCAACATCAAACGCTCCGTCGCGCCGCTAACAAAATCCGAGATCACGCGGTCCATCGGATATCCAGAATCTTCAATCATGATGCCGGTCTGGCCGGTGGCACAAAACTTCGCATCAATGCCGCGTTGCTTTAGCCCTTTTGTAATTTCGATGGCAACGACCATTTTTCCGACACTACAATCATGTCCAACCGTATGTACGCGAAAACAACCTTCACGAAATCCAGGCCGCCGCGCGATTGTCGTAATATCGTTTTTGCGGACGTCGATCAGTTCGATACTATTCGCTTCAGCTGCCGTCACAAATTCATCATCGTCCGACAGGAAATCATGCAGCCCCGAGATGATATCCATTCCACGACCAATCGCGTCTAACACAATTATCCGCCAAGCCGCGGGAATTTTTCCGCCCGGAGGCGCAATACCAATCAGCAAACAGTTGGCGTCAGGTGCTGCATCCAACGACGAGACCATCGTCAAACCCTCTCCGACACCCAAAGATTCGCTGACGTCTTGTCCATCCAATGTGCTATCAAGCACAGCCACCACTTCGTCGCGGCGATACCGGATCACGCTACAAGCGGTTTTTGCGGTATGCGGGTCCGAGTGCCCTTGCGTAAGAATGATTAACTTCCGTTGTGCCATCGTTGCTTCATCCTTCTGTTCTAATATTTAAGTTAATCTGTTGACTTTATGAAGTATGGTCTAAGCCAAGCTCGCATCGCTCTACGTGCCTCACTTGGACGTAAAACCCAAGTATCATTGTGATTGCGAAATCCCGTTAGATAAAATGTGAAATCACCAGTAACTCCACTTTCATCTAAAAACGCTCTTGTTTGTTCCAATCCGGTTTTACGGTCGCTCGTGTTTTCATGACAAATAAATTGAGGACAAGTCCCTAGTCGACGCAGACGTTTAACAGCCGATGCTCGATCAGAAAATGGATGTCCCCATTTCACAACGCCATCATAATGACTGTAAACGACCATTGCCCGCCAGAGGCTGGCAATTTTTTCATCATGCAATCCAATGTAATTACAGGCAATTGCCCCACGGGAAAAACCGGTAAGCAATATACGATCTAAGTCACCACCGTATTGTTCACACACCCATCTTACTGTTTTCTGACAATACTCGACAGTTGGCCGTGGATCGTAATCCGTTGCATCGCCCCACCAGCGAGTCACATTCTTGGTTCCCTCAGCATTCAACAGGGGCATACAAATCCATATGAAACCCTCACCTGCAGATATCCCAAATCCAAGTTTACTGTGTTCCACTTTCCCAGTACTGATGTCACCAAAATCGTTTTTATACGGACCGTTTCCTGCAAATTCCACGATCACTGGCAACTTACTTGTAGATTCACTTGATTTTTTGGAATGCCATTTCTTCGGCAAGTAGAGTGAATGGTAAACCTCTGTGTTCTGATAACTAGGCAATGTCTGGCGTACTCGTTTGCCGGCAGCAGGTTTCGCTTGCTCCATTTGCGGCACAACAAGATCCGCTGTAACACTTAACACATCAACGCCGGCGGCGGTTGCTTGGTCATCTAGAGCAACGACGTTGCGACCGACAATCTCAAACTGACTGGCCACTACAGCGACCATTATCAGTGTTACCGCAAAGAATACTGCTCGACTAAAACGCATCGTTAAGAATCTCCAAAATATCATCTTTCGTGGCGGGGCGAGGATTCAGCCAAAACAATCGCTGAATCGGCATCGTCTTGTCGGCAAAAAGCTCCAGCTGTTCTCGCGTCGCACCAATGTCACGCAATCGATGCGGGATCCCAATCGACTTTCGGATTTCTTCAATCCGTTGAATTCCGGCAAGTGCCGCGGCTGCTACATCCAACCCTGTCGTTTCGACACCTAACCAACTCGCAATCTTGGCCATCGTTTCACTTCGTTCCGGTAAATTGAATCGCATGACGTACGGCAATAGCAAGCCATTGCCTAGGCCATGTGAGCAATGCAACACACCACCAAGCGGATATTCGATCGCATGAACCAACGCGACACCGGCATTTGAAAATGCCATTCCGGCGAGAGTTGCGGCCAACGCCATGCCGTCGCGAGCAACCGTATTGTCCCCCGCATGTACTGCCGTCTCAAGGTGCTCACCACACAAGCCAATAGCTCGTTGAGCCAAACTATCCGACAATAAAAAACGCCCATCATAAGCACAGGTTTCACCCGCGGGAATTTCCAACTTGTCGTAGTCCACAGCTGTAATCGCTTCAATAGCATGTGTTAACGCATCAATACCACTGTCAGCGGTTACTTGCTGCGGACAATTATCTGTCAACGAAGGATCCACAATTGCAAAATCCGGTCTAAAGTGTTCGCTCTGCCCGGATACTTTGATCTGATTCTCAATATCCGTCAGCACCATGGAATGCGAGACTTCACTTCCAGTACCGGCTGTGGTCGGAATGCAAACAAGCGGCATAATCGGACCAGGTACATTATCAAACCCAAAACAATCTTGCGGCTGCATTGCATGGGTTAACGCGGCTGCCGTGTTCTTTGACAAATCCATGTTACTGCCACCGCCCAGTCCGATCACAACATCGGGAGCACATTGCTTCGCGAAAGCCAAACTTTTGACTGCGGTGGCGATCGATGGTTCCGCTTCACCGGCTGTGAAGACCTCCACCTCACAAGCAGCTTCGACCAACGGTGCACGTACCCTCTGCACCAAACCAGCTGCCTCAATATTCGTATCTGTCACAATCAGGACCCGCTGCCATTGGTGCCGACGAGCAATTTCCGATATCTGCTGCAAACAACCGCGACCAAACACAAGTTGCCCAGCTGTACCGAACGTCCAATAGTTTTTTACCATGGTATCGATTATTTCATCGCTTTTTTGCGAGGCTAGCAATAAAGTGGGCCACGGTTTCTGGGTTATTTTGAGTCCGCAAGTGCTTAATCGTCGCTTCGGCAACGCCTAGATTCCCAAGATGCGTCGCTAAACTCTTCCAGTGTCGCTCGCGTGCCTTGCCTGTGGCTAAGTACAACTCGGTCACTAGCTCTTCGCACCTTTGCAATGAAATTGATTCGCGATTGTCATAATAATTGCGAATTGCTTTGTTTTGATAATTGGAGCGTTCAGCCATTTCCTAAGTATTCTCCTCGTGCAATTTAACAGATAGACTATTCCTATCTTTCTCGTCTCTATCCTCTTTCAGAATCCAACGCAGTTGCCATAATAATACATAATGAATTAAGATAAAGCCCCACTTCTGAGAATCCGAAACGCCAGCTATCCGGGAATTACGAGTATGCCCAAAGTAACATTTAAAAACGAAAACCAAGAAATTGAAGTCGCCGAAGGAACTTCCATTCGCGAAGCCGCCAAGCAGCTCAAGATCAATACAAACCAAGGCATCAATGGAATTGGTGCTGGAATCAATAAATTCATTAACTGTCATGGACTTGGGCAATGTGGTACATGCCGCGTATTTGTAACCGAAGGTCATATAGCCAACACAAACGGGCAAACACTGTGGGAAAAGAAATGTTTTCAACTTCCGTTTCCTGACCCAATTCCTGCCTTGGCGTATTTAGAGAATCCAGAACAGACTCGATTGGCATGCCAGTGTAAAATTACAGGCAATGTCACTGTTGAAACAGGTCCTGAAATAAATTTGTTTGGCGACAACTTCTTTAGCTAGAGCTTTTCAAGCTGCCGCTGTTTTACTTGCTGTCTTACGGTTAAGTCTTAGCGAAAAGCCCATGAAACAACTGGTAGCCATCGTCCGCCCATTCCTCGCCGAAAAAATTGTGGATGGATTAAAACGCGCACCTTTAGAATCGCTTTCCGTACGTGAAGTTAAAGGTTACGGTCGCCAAAAAGAAACACTCGATCAGTACAGTGACAGCGAGTACGCTACCGCATTTTTGCCGAAAGTCGAAATTTCATTATGGGTAGATGACACGCGAGTCGATGAAGTGGTGCAAACCATTTCTTCCATCGCTCGAACGGGGCGCATGGGTGATGGTAAAATATTCATCATGCAAGGCTCCCCGCCGCAAGAATAAAATCTCACATCCTATTGAATTGTAAAGCAACTCACTTTTAACGTACCGATCCTATGATAGCCAACACCAAGAAAGACCGTGATTCACTCGGACCCGACGAAGTCCTCTGTGATCACTGTACGGCTAAATGCTGTAAGTACTTTGCGTTGCCGATTGAAACACCGGTCGATTTCGAAGATTACGAGTTTATACGTTGGTACCTAGTCCACGACCGCGCCACCGTATTTACCGATGATGATCAATGGTACATCATGATTCACACCACCTGCCGACACCTACAAACTGATAACCGTTGCGGCATTTACGAAACTCGGCCACAAATCTGTCGAGATTACACAACGGACAACTGTGAATTTGAAGATGACTGGACCTACGATCTTTATTTCGAAGACCCCGAACAAATTCGACAATACGCGGAAGCCGTACTGCAATTAAAAACCAACGGTAGTATCCGTAGTCCCAAACCAAATCTATTACCTGTACTGTCCTGAACTCACAACTATTTTCACTTAAGTTTACAGCTAACCGAATAACAACATGAATTCCGATAATTCAAACAATTCCCCAGATGAACAACCCAGCAGCAAGCGGCAACTAATTCAGCCGCGTACATTAAAAGGGTTCCGCGATTATTTACCTGAGTCGATGATCCCTCGTGAGCGTTTGATCGGCATCGCCCGAAAAATCTATCGCAGTTATGGGTTCAGTCCAATTGATACTCCCACGCTAGAATACCTCGAAATCTTGACGGGCAAGGGGAGCGAAGAAACTGATCGTCAGTTATATCGATTTGAAGATCACGGAGGCCGCAGTGTCGGTATGCGGTTCGACCTCACCGTACCACTGGCAAGATTCGTCGCTCAACACATTAATACACTCGGCACACCGTTCAAACGCTATCATATCGCTCCGGTTTGGCGAGGTGAAAATACACAGCGGGGACGCTACCGTGAATTCATGCAGTGCGATTTCGACACCATCGGCACGCTATCCGTTGCGGCCGACATTGAAACCGGGCTCGTTATCAACGACTTGTTTAAAGAAATCGGGTTTGAACGATTCACGATCCATGTAAACAATCGCCAAGTCCTGACAGGTTTGCTTGAACAAATCGGAGTCGACGCACAAGCAACTGCGATTTTACGGTCTCTCGATAAACTCGCCAAAATCGGACCTGAACGAACCGCACAGGAAATGGTGGACAACGCAGGAATCACTGCTCAGCAGGCCGAGCAAGTTTTGGCGATTACAACACTCACTGGCTCCAATCAAGAAATACTTGAGAACCTCAAACCACTTGTAGACCAAAGCGAACTTGGCACCACCGGAGTTGAGCGCCTGCAACAGATTCTTGATGGTCTCGCCGCTGGCGGCGTTGCACCAGAACGAATCAAACTGGACGTCTCGATCGCTCGCGGATTGGACTATTACACCGGTGTCATTTTCGAGACGTTTCTTGACGATCTGCCGGAAATTGGTAGCGTCTGTAGTGGCGGTCGCTACGATAACTTGGCCGAACTATATACCAAACAGCAATTGCCCGGAATCGGTGCATCACTCGGTCTCGATCGACTGTTGACTGCGATGGACGAACTTGGAATGATCGATAAAGTCAAAACGCCTGCCGACATATTGGTCGTCTACTTCGAAAAAGATCAGCTCAACAAGTATCTTGAAATTGCTGCGAACCTGCGACAAGCGGGTTGGAAAGTCGAAGTATTCCCCGATGCCAAAAAAATGGGCAAGCAACTCAAATATGCTGACGTGCGAGGTTTTCAATATGCATTGATCGCCGGTGGTGACGAACTCCAACGCGATGTCTGCCAAATTAAGAATCTACAAACTGGCGAGAGCGTTGAATACCCACTGAGCAGCGTTGCCACGGACATGCAGTAAGTCGGTCATCGTCATTGCCCTGCGTCCCGCAAGTACAACTCAATTTCTGCGGCTCCCTCAACTCGCTTGTAGCCTCGCAACTTAAGAATCCGTTGGGCTTGGCCTATTCTTTTAGCATCCCAGATAGTGCGATCAAATTCATCACATACGTTTTCTCCCAACAACAGTACATACTCAGATGTAGTCGTTTCTAACATCCCCGACCACGCTTCATTCTCGGAATAGCCACCTTCATTGAAACTATATCCATGCGGTGAGCTCGAACGAGTATCAGCAAGGTAATGAATACTGTTGTGGCGACTCGGTAAAATCATCAATAGCGTAGCACTTGGAATATTTCGTCGAAGCTCAGCGATGACTCGCCCACTGCTCACTTGCTGGTGCCAGTTTGTCAACTCAGCAACTTGGGCCGCGGTAGGTACTTGTGCTGGATGATAGGCCCACTGGTAATCTTCCGCCCAACAAAATGGTAAGGCTGCCAGAAATACCATCAACATCCTCTGCTTGATTCCTCGTTCAATCAGATAACGATGTTCATGCCAAATAATTGCTGCGCTGATCGTAAACGCTGGAATCGTTAACAACAAATAATGATGGTAGGGCCGGATTTTGAATTGTAGGAGTGTGACAAAGCCACCGACGAGCAAGAACTTTACAAGGCGAGCGGACGAAGTGTTGGTTGGGGATGAACCCTCTGGAGATTTTGTTTGCTGGCGAATAAACATCACCATTGTCACCAGAACTACGATCCAAAAAGATTCATCGTGTCGAAATTGGACATACAGATTATGCAACCATGAATCGCGACTGGGATACGAAGCCGCTGTTGAAAGACCCAACGATAATGGCTCAAGACCTCGGCCTTCGATGAATATAAATCCAACCAATAATAGACCCGCTAGTAGCGGTAATGACACGAGCATCCCCCAGCGGTGTCGGTTGCTAGAACGCGGGCTCAGTTGTTCCCACCCCAAAGCCAATGCTCCGACTGCCAGCAGGCCAGCTTGTTGTTTCATATAGACCGTCAAGCCTAGCCCCAGTGAAAACACAAATAGTAGTTTCCATTTCTTCCAATGATCAAGCGGTGTCCCTTTCCAAGCGATCATCGTACTTAGAAAAAACAAACTTGCAATAATTTCCGACTCACCTCGCAACCCATCAAACCGAATTAGTACGACTAACGCCCACAATGCCGCACCACTGGAAATGAGCTTGCAGCGAGTATGTTGAAATACCACGACACCAATCAATACTGCATTGAGCCCTAAAGCGACGATGATCACATTCTGCAACGATGCCACATCTGTCCCCACCAATCGCATAGCTGTTCTCCAGAACTGATAGATGCCTGGGAAATAGCTGTACATATTGTCTGCGGTGCCAAAGAAATTAATCCCATCACGGCTATAGCACAAATAGTAAAACCAATCGATTCCGCCGGAGATGTGCTTGGCTTTAAGGAGGTAAGAAACTGCCGCGACAAGTCCGCAGCTAATCCACAGTGGAATCAACGTCTTTTGAAATCCTTGTTGATAAAGAAATGCCGCTGTGTCAGCTTTCGGATTACGAAACAAGGGTAACAACGAAACAATACTCGCAGCCACAAGGAAAATAGTCTGAGGCGTCGTCGTCATTGTTCGTAAACACAAAATGGATATAACGGACAACAGCGCACATCCTGTACCTAGATACAGATAAAGCGAGGATTCTGTTTTTTGTGATCCCGTAGAGTTCATACTATATGTATCGTAGCACACAGCCTCTGTTAGCCATCATCAGTTTAATTTTCTTGAAAGGTATCGTTTGGTATCACCTTGAAAAACGTGTACGATAACAAAAGACGAAAATAAAAAATGATATTAGCGATGCCTTTTACTTTCAAATCCGAGAATTGACAACATGCCAGACCACAAAACAACACGACGTAGATTTCTACAATCCACCGCAGCAACCGCAACGGTTGCAGCGACATCTGCTACTCAAGCCGGTGCACTTCTAAGTCGAAAGAACAAGCTGCCCATCATCGACACGCATCAGCACTTGTGGGACTTAAGTGTGATTACTCCACCGTGGGTTGGCACCGCCCCGGAGATCCTTAACCAACCCTATGCAACGAAGGAATTCAAAGCGGCGACTCGCGGATTGAATGTTGTCAAAACTGTATACATGGAAGTTGACTGTGCTCCAAGCGACCATGCTCTCGAGGCGGAACACGTGATTGCATTGTCCAAAAGTCCTCGTCACCCAACATCAGCAGCGGTTATTTCTGGGCGACCGGCCGAAGACAGCTTCGCCCCTCATGTCCGCAAATACAAAGGTAGTCCTTACATCAAAGGCGTTCGGCAAGTGTTGCACAATGATGCGGCACCTCAAGGACTTTGCCTCGGCGAAACATTTGTCAAATCCATGCAGTTGCTAGGCGAGCAAAACATGAGCTTTGACTTATGTATGCGGCCAACAGAATTACTTGATGGCGTTAAACTGGCGGACCAAGTTCCAGATACGCTGTTCATTGTTGACCACTGTGGCAACGGTGATCCCAAGGCCTTCTTGAAGAACTCAACCGAGGAGACTTGGCACACGGCTGATCAATGGAAACGCGATATGGGTGAACTGGCAAAACGCAAAAACGTTATCTGTAAAATATCCGGCATTATTGCTCGCGTACCAGCAGATGGCTGGGATGCCTGTATGCTGGCACCCCTGATTAACCATTGCTTGGATGTCTTTGGGCCAGACCGCGTTGTATTTGGAGGTGATTGGCCCGTCTGCCTCCTCGGTGATAGCTATCGAGAATGGGTCAATGCACTCAAGACGGTCATCGCGAACCGATCTGTTACGGATCAACGCAAACTCTTGCACGACAACGCGGATCGCATCTATCGCTTGTCCTAACGAATTTGGACATTCGTGTTCAGTCGTACAAATTCACGGTTCGATAATTGATCTTGCCGCAGCGTTCCTAAAAAAGTTATTCTTCCTCGTAAATAACCGCAAAATTGCTTTGCGTATTTATTGGACAATCAAAGAATAGCCAAGTAAGTGACACCAAAAGATGACTGATTTCCGAACTGTTCCCTTGCTCGATGTGCCTCGAGGTAACGCGCCGCTACGCGATGAAATCATAGCGGCGATTACTGCCGTAATAGATTCCGGCAGATTTTTGTTCGGACCGGATGTCCCAAAACTCGAAGCCGAATGCGCGCGTTGGTCCGGTACAGCACACGGTGTCGGTTGTGCCTCGGGTAGTGATGCTTTGTTATTGTCCTTAATGGCGTTGGACATCAAACCTGGCGACGAAGTGATTTGCCCGAGCTTCACGTTTTTTGCGACTGCTAGCCCAGTAACTCGACTCGGAGCGACACCCGTTTTTGTTGACATTGACCCTGTCACTTTCAATATCGATCCGGCAGCACTTGAAGCGGCGATCACACCCAATACAAAAGCCGTTATTCCGGTTCATCTTTTCGGGCAATGTGCGGATATGCCACGAATCATGGAGATCTGCAATCGCTCTGGATTGGCAGTGATCGAAGATGCTGCTCAAGCCATTGGTGCTAACATCGAAGGCCGCGCCGCTGGTTCATGGGGGCAAGTTGGATGCATCAGTTTTTATCCAACGAAAAACTTGGGCGGGTTTGGCGACGGTGGAATGCTAGTAACCAATGATGCTGATTTTGAAGACCGGCTCAGATTGTTTGCTGGGCACGGCATGCGTCCACGTTATCATCATCAAGTGATCGGTATCAATAGTCGCCTCGATACCATACAAGCTGCCACGTTAAATGTGAAAATGAAACATCTGGAATCCGCGAATATCGCTCGTCAGCAAAACGCCCAGCTATACACCGAATTGTTTGATGATGCCGGACTGGCAGACAACATCGTCTTACCACAGTCGCTCTACGGGACCGGACACGTTTGGAATCAATACACAGTGCGAGTGAAAAATGGTCAACGCGACAGCTTGAAAGAATTCCTCGCAGAACGCAACATCGGTGCGGAAATCTATTATCCAATTCCCGTGCATGCTCAAGAGTGCTATCAAACCTGCCCGAAAATCATTATGGATTTAACGGAAACAAATCGCGCTGCAGATGAAGTTCTGAGCTTGCCGATTTTCCCCGAACTTGAAGACGCCGAGATCGAGGCAGTCGTCGCTGGCGTGACCAATTTCTATTCGATGCCGCAAAGCCAAGCGGCTTAACACGAATTGGTAACCACCAATATTCTCGCCTTCAAACGCAACCGATCACTTCGCGTCGATGCGCGCAATCCATCTAATCCGTATAGCCCGAACTCACACGCTGGCTATTCCGCCGAGCGGTAATAATAGAACTCTACACAGAGCATTGTCGTATTAACATAATTACATTACCGAATTGTATTTTTGTTTAAAATCGATGCCAGACCGTCCAACCATTCTTGTTACCGCTTGCGGATCTTCTATTGGATTAGAAGTCCTGCGCTGTCTCAAACTCGCTCACCGCAACGAGCGAATCATCGGCACCGAGGTGTCTGCGTGGGGGAAACAACTCGCATTACCCTATTGCGACGAAGTGATTATTGTGCCGCGGGGCGATGCACCTAAATACGTGAACAAACTCACAAATGTGTTCGAATCCGAAAACGTGGCGTTAGCATTTATAAATACAGAGCCAGAACTCGAAGCAATTTACCCCGTTCGTGATCAAATTCAAACCGCGCTCTCCTGCCCCGCTCAGTTTGGACTTACCGCTTGCCTCAGCAAGCAAGTGCTACATGAGCGACTTAGCCAGCAGTCAAACATCACCGCCAAAACCATGGTCGTTGATGACGCGCAAGATCTCGAAACGGCACTACAAACACTTGGATCCCCCGTCTGGCTGCGGTGTGCCGTTGGCCCACGCGGTCGCGGTAGCATTGTCATCAAAACTGCCGCTGAGGGTGCCTTTTGGATTGAATATTGGCGGAAGCAAAATACCGCTGATGCGCATGACGTATGGTTAGCGCATGAATACCTGCCCGGCCGCAACCTAAATTGGACTTCTGTGTGGAACAACGGAAAGCTTGTTGCAGCAGCAGCGGGAGAACGCCTCAAGTATTTTATGGCGGAAGTCGCGATTAGTGGCGTTACCGGAAACGTCTCACGCTGCCAACTGATCGATAGCTCCGAAATTCACGATACGGCGATTCAAGCAGTCACGCTCGCCGACGATCACCCGCACGGCATCTATGCCGTGGATCTGCGGGAGGACGCCAACGGTATTGCACGAGTCACTGAGATCAACGCCCGTAACGCATTTCGGCCGTTACTGTATGCCGCGGGTGGAGTAAATTTCCCGGCTATCTTAGTTGCCTCACTTTTAGGTAACGACGACAGCGCCGATGATTTCAACTATCAACAAATAACACTCGGATTAGAAATGGTTCGCGGCATGGATTTCGCTCCTATGTTTCGTGAAACTAGTGACACTCCCTGGAGGGCACTGTCCTATGAGTAAACCTCAAACCGCACCACTCGTGTCGATTGTAGTCCCTTGTTTTCGCAGCAGTCAGTGGCTAGACCAACTGGCTTCTGAAATTAAACAAGCCATGGCCGAAGCTGAATTCTCGTACGAATTAATATTGGTAAATGACTGTAGCCCCGATGATACTTGGAACACGATTCAGAACATTGCTGCCACTGATGAAAACGTTCGTGGCATAGATCTCGTTTTCAATACCGGTCAATATCGCTCAACAATATGTGGTCTACTGCAAGCGCAGGGTGAGATCATTGTGACAACCGATGATGATCTGCAACAACCTCCAAGTGAACTGCCAAAGCTCATTCAAACGTTGCTTGACAATGATAACACGGACTGTGTGATTGCCTCCTTTGACAACAAAAAACACAATCCACTGCGTAATTTAGGCAGTGGTATTATGGATGTGTTGTTCCGAGTGATTTATAAAAAGCCACGAGGTATTCGCAGCACCTCGATGAGAGCGATGAGGCGACCACTGGTAACTGCTATTAGTGAGTATTCGACCATCAATCCCAATATCAATCCCCTCATTTTCCAAACGACAAATCGGATTATGAGTGTTCCAGTTGAACATCAACAACGAGTGGCGGGAAACAGTGGCTATGGTATCCTGCGGCTCATAACGCTAATGATTGACAATGTTGTTAGTGTTTCTACACTGCCGTTGAAATGCATCAGCATGATTGGCTTTCTGGCTGCACTCGCCAGTTTCGTCTTAGGAACCTATTACGTTCTGCAATATTTTTTCACCGAGAATATCAAATCTGATACCGGTTTTATGACGCAGGTTTTATTAATCATCTTCTTTGGCGGGACAACGCTGTTCGCGATTGGATTGCTTGGTGAATATATTATTCGCATTATGGAAGAAGTGCGGGGACGACCACGATTCGTTATCCGACAAACAACCACTGTTGAATCGCCAAACGATCCATCAGTTGAAGCCTAGCGGAGATTAACCTTTGCCTTCCCGCACAACTGAAAAAGAAACTTCTGAATCGCTCGCTGTACCGTCATCACGACGACTGCTTGAACGTATAGAAATCTGGTTGTTAGCCGGAGTGGCAGCGGGATTTCTGTTTGTATGGATCATGCCGGTGACCTACGAAGTCGCCGATGATATAGGTGCGCAAATGATCCTCGCCGGTGACGACGGCTTCGCAGCGTCCGCCGAAGTCCCGTTTTTATCATGGACCTTAAACCACGGATTTTATCTGCTTTACCAAGCCGCACCCGCCGTTCCGTGGTACGGAATTTTACTTGTTACAACTCAAGCCCTAGGGTTGTCGTTACTTGGATTTTGCCTTGCAGTTTCCATATTCCATGTGCGATGGCTTAGCTGTTTAATTCCATTCTTTTTGGCTTTCGCCTATCAATCATTGCTGACGTTAACATTCACAAAAGCTGCGCTAACTCTAGAATTCGCCGCCTTTGCCTTTTTGCTACTACAGCGGTTGCGGCCACTACAATTCGATAAGAATAAATGGGCTCATCAAAAGTTAATTCTAGGGCTGCTCGTTCTGGCATTACTTTGGCGTTGGAAATTAGGGCTGTTATGCTTTGTTTTCGCCGCACCGTTACTGCTCTTCACATCCAAGCAACTGCAACGTGCACTTATCATTAATCTCTTGCTGGTATTATCCGTGGTGGCAATCGATCGAGGCTTGGATCGCTTAACGCGACCACCCGCATGGCAAAAGTACATGAGTTTTTATTCTTTACGTGCTGAATTGTTTGATATGCCCGGTGGCCGTGTGAGCGCACGCCCGGCGGATCTTGCGGAGGTTGCCGAGGCAGCGAATTGGACAGTCGACGATTATGAATTGATTCGCAAATATTGGATGCTTCATGATCAACGATTAGCGAACAATCAGTCGTTTCAAAGTTTCCTAGCGGCTGCGAAGACCGCCGATGCATCATCGTTATGGACGCGAATTATTAGGCATCTGCGAGACAACGCACCGCTGTTAAGTGCATTTCTGCCACTGATATTTGCCGTTGTGCTGCTACAAGGTCGTGACGCGCTGGCCGATCCTCTATTGTCTAAAAAACTATGGACTGCATTGCTGTTGGGAGCCCCATTCCTGTTTCTCACGTATTTTCGTTTGGTTCCACGAGTCGCGATGCCAATGCTGTTCTATATATTAATCGTTTTTGCAGTGCTAGTACGATCGAGTGAGGCAAAATCGTCACTGCAATCATCGTTAAGTGGCAAGGCAAATATCATACAATTTTCCGCCATTATCTTGCTGATATTAAGTAGTTGGCAGTGTTTTCTATTATTACGAGCTCAGACAAATAGCGCCTTAGTGCACCGCGGCAATTTACTAGCGGGAGAAGTTGTTATTGATGAATTACAGAAACCAGTCACGTTGATTCGCATGTCACCAGATGCGTTGCCCGGATGGGAAGGATGTCACCCGCTACAACGAATCAATTCAAATCCAAATTTACGTATTGTCCCTGCCGGTTGGCAAATAGGTTCACCTCGATACAAGTCTATACTTGCCGATCTAGGTTTCGAAAGTGGCAGTGAGATGTTGAGCCGCTGGGCTTCCGATCCCAGCGTTGGACAATATTTTGTGCGACGAATCCCCTACGGATCAACACCTATCAGGCCACTGAGCCCTGCCTGGAAATCATATTTTCAGCGGTGGCAGCCAGACCGCTCGCTTGATGATCAACACACCACGTGGATCAGAATGAAAAGCAACGATCAATTGGCTATTATCCAATTACATGAGTGATTCAACCTCGAATTGCATTTGTTAGCACTTACAGCCGACTATAGAAATGCTTGCACTTCTGCCACGATTCGGTCTTGTTGTTCGGTCGTTAATCCCGGATAGATTGGTAAACGCACCAGACGCTCGCTGCATGATTCCGTGACTGGCAACGCTGCTTGCTCGCTATTCAATGCAATTCCCATCGGCGAGGAATGCAACGGTACATAATGAAATACAGCATGAATTCCCTGTTCGTTTAACCGACTGATCAACCCCTGTTGCTGTTGAGGCGTCGGTACGAGGATATGGAACAAGTGGTAATTACTGCGGCAGGCATCTGGAATCGATGGCAGCGTCATTTTTCCCGCCTCAGCGGAACCTTGAAACGATTGCATGTAACGTTGATAACACTCGCGCCGCTGAGAAGTAATCGTATCGACAGCTTCGAGTTGCCCTAATAAAAAAGCCGCTGTTAACTCGCTAGGTAAATAGGAGGAACCGACGTCGACCCAAGTATATTTGTCGACAGTGCCCTGCAAAAACTGGCTGCGATTGGTCCCCTTTTCTCGAATAATCTCCGCGCGCTCAATCAATGTATCATCGTTGATACACAACGCTCCGCCCTCGCCACAACTAAAGTTTTTGGTCTGATGAAAGCTATAGGTTCCTAAGTCGCCAATTGCTCCGAGCGTCTGAGAATGATGAAACGCATTGACCCCTTGAGCTGCATCTTCAATGACTTTCAAATTGCCTTGTGTGGCAATCTCCATAATTGCATCCATGTCACAACCCACGCCCGCATAATGCACTGGAATTATCGCACGAGTTCGCTCAGTGATCGCCGCTCGAATACAAGCGGGGTCAATATTAAGAGTGCGGCAATCAACATCTACAAACACAGGAGTCGCTCCGGCACGCACCACAGCATTGGCCGTGGAAACGAATGTGAACGACGGCATGATCACCTCATCGCCAGCACCAATCCCCAATATCATGATGGACATCTCAAGCGCGGCGGTACAAGACGGCGTTAACAATATCTTCTTAATACCAAATTGTGTCTCGAGCAGCGTTGAGCACTGCTTTGCAAATTCACCATCTCCAGAGATATCCCCTGCCGTGACAGCTTGTGACACGTAGTCCAGCTCATTCCCACTGCGAAACGGCTTGTTAAATGGTATTGCGTAATCCACTCAATCTCCTCAAGCCCCGCTGACAAATTTTGGGGCCATTTGAAAAGTAACCTGTACTTGATGTACTTCCTATACTCCATTTACATCATATAAGAGTATACTGTTATCTTGTCGCATCCATGCCAACCAACTCTTTTTAGTATCGGTTGTCATATTGTTGCCCTATTATAGCCTGACGCATTTAAAATCAATACCATGCGAACATCTATTCAAACTGTACTGACACTTGCCATTTTCACGGCAACCAGTTTTTTCTGTTTTTTGGGATCGGCCGCCGATCAAGCTCCCTCGGAGATCAAGATCGCGACGTGGAATCTAGAGTGGTTTTTCGACCATGATCAAAGTGACAACAAATCACCACTCGCTAAGAAACTATCCGCTCCAACCGCTGCTGACTGGAACTGGAAACGAGACGAGGTAGCGCGAGTCATTGCAGAAATGAAACCAACTATTCTCGCACTACAAGAAATCGAAAATGAAAAAGTAGTGCAGGAACTTGCGGATGTACTCAAGACCAAACATGGCCTTGAGTATCAGGTTGCCTTTATCAAAGGCCGCGATACGTTCACCGAACAAGACGTCGCATTTTTGTACACCAGCGGATTCGAAAAATGCGAACGCCGTGAACAAACTAAAACGATGTACGACAGTAAACAATACTACAACCTTTCCAAACATCTGTTTGCCACTTTTCGCTGGACGACACCCACCGGCCATCAGACCTTAACCATTTGCAACGTACACTTACGAGCCGGCGAGCGTGGAGCCGCACCTCGCTTGCGGCAATGCCGACTATTGCAACATTGGACAAAACCGATGATTAACAACAATGAAAACGTAATCGTAATTGGCGATATTAATACCTCGTGTGTTTGCGACAATGTCTCAGCCGGCGATGACCTAGCACTACTTTGTGGCACAACGGGATTACCAAACAATTCGTCGCTCTTTGATTTACATTTGAAGCTGCCCTCCGCTCAACGACCAACCCATCTGGCTGGGAAGCAATTTGACCACCTGCTCGTCAGTCCAGCATTATTAGCTGACACCGAAAGCGAGCACGATTTAATTTTCAGTAGTATTAAAACTGTGAAACAACTGGTTATCAAAGGTAAGCAGGATACCGATCACTTCAACGGTTTTTATTCAATTCCCAGTCACGAACGTGATGTCAGTGACCACTATCCAGTCGTAGCAACGTTCAAAATAAAATAAATCTCACCTGCAAACTCTGGTTCCACATACCATATGACTGACTCCAATCCCACAGAAGACGCGTCACAACCACCTCAGGTTACAATTCGCCTCGACCATTTTTTGAAACTCATGAAGCTCGTTGAATCTGGTGGCCAAGCTAAATACATCATCCAAAGTGGATTGGTGACACTTAATGGTGAAACTTGTACAGCTCGCCGCAAGAAACTTATCGACGGCGATCTCGTTGTATTCGATAGCCAAGAATT
Source organism: uncultured Planctomycetaceae bacterium (assembly GCA_963934735.1). Classification (GTDB taxonomy): domain Bacteria; phylum Planctomycetota; class Planctomycetia; order Pirellulales; family Pirellulaceae; genus UBA721. The sequence goes on along the minus strand of CAWVZW010000037.1, from coordinate 7,883 downwards.
AGTTGTAGGCATCGATTAACCCCTCTTTCAGAGGACGCGGCACCACCCCACTTAACTACGATTGTTTACGCTCAGCACTAAAAACATTACAATTCTAGTCAACATTGATTGGTCAAATAAACTTCAACATTACCTACCGAGAAATTCAATGACTTCGATCCTTGCAAAATTCTTTTTGCTTAGTTGTTTACTATTCTGTGCCACCTCATTAATTGCACAAGAACCGAAATCGGACGACAGTAAACCTGAAAAAGAAGTTTCAGCCGACACCGGTGACGCTCCAGAAGGCGCAAAGGCCACGGAGGAGAATGAAGACAATACCGCGGGCCCCTTATCTGGACACTCGTATCATGGCGCCGCATTTAACGAAGGTCCTCGTCAACAGGCATATCTTATTCCTGGAATGGCAAATGTTGATTTCCCAGTAACTACGGAAAGTGAACTCGCTCAGAAGTTCTTCAACCAAGGGATCTCGGCTCTACACGGATTTTGGAATTTAGAGGCGGAACGAGCATTTCGACAAGTCCACAAACTTGACCCTAAATGCGCTATGGCCTTTTGGGGAATGGCCATGGCGAATAAGTCCAATACCAAACGATCCAAAGTGTTCATGGAAGAAGCTGCCAAGTTGACCGAAGGAATTACCGATACAGAACGTCGCTTTATTGATTCGCTGTCAGCGTACCTGAAAGCAGACCCGGCCAAGAAAAAAGAGCGGGCGGATGCTTACATTAAGAAGCTGGAACAACTCTGCATCGACTATCCAGACCACCTAGAGGCCAAGGCCTTTCTAGCGATAATGATGTACAGTAACCGCAGCCAGTCCGGTGGCACTGCTAGTTATGTGGCCTTGGATGCAATCATCGGGCAGATCCTCGAACAAAACCCCATGCATCCTAGTCACCACTATCGCATTCACTTATGGGATTACAAGAAACCGACGCTCGCCTTGAATTCCGCAATTCTATGTGGTCAAAGCACACCAGGGATTGCCCACATGTGGCACATGCCCGGACACATATTCTCACGAGTCAAACGCTACGATGATGCCGTTTGGCAACAAGAAGCATCCGCGCGAGTGGACCATTCACACATGATGCGAGACCGAGTACTACCGGATCAAATTCACAACTATGCTCATAACAACGAATGGTGTACCCGCAACTTATTGAATATTGGTCGAGTTGAAGACGCAATCGCTCTGGCCCAAAACCTTACCACCTTACCGCGGCACCCCAAATACAACACACTTGCTCGACGTGGCAGCAGTTCTTATTACGGTCGAGCTCGCCTGTTCACGACTCTCTACATGTACGAACGATGGCAGAAAATGATTACTCTCGCTAACACCGCCGTGCTGGAACCGACATCGATTGAAGCTGAACAAGTTAAACGCCTAAAGTATGTCGGCATCGCTCATGCCATGCTTGGGCAAACCGCGCAAACCGACGCATTCAACAAAGAGTTGCAAACCTTACTTAACCACAACGTCTCGGAGCAAGATAAGGCTGGCGAAACGGCCAAGACCAAAGCGGAAGCCGCACAAGAAAAAGATACGAAAAAGAAAGAAGCGGATAAGAAAAAAGCGATCACCAAGGCTACGGCTGATGCACGACGCACTTGGGATAAAAAGGTCCGCGACTGTCAGCAAGCCATTGCCGCCATAACCGGTTACACCCATTTGAAAAATGGTGAGTACGAAAAAGCACTAGAACTACTACGCAAAGCTGGATCCGTTGACCGCATGACGATTGCTAAATGTCAACAAGCCAGCGGAGACACCGACGGCGCTATTAAAGCCGCCGCCGCTCACGTCAAATCACATACCAAAGAAGTTCAACCGCTGGCACTACAAGTCGAGATTCTACATACCGCTGGAAAAACAAAAGAAGCACAAACCGCATTTAAAGAATTACAAGCAATCTCGAGTTCGATCGATATGCAGTCACCAGTGTTTGCTCGGATCACCGCAATTGCCGCTGATCTGGGATGCGATGGCCAATGGAAACAAGAGCTCAAAGTGCGCGACGACATTGGCAACCGACCGGACCTTGATACTCTGGGCCCCTTTCGCTGGCAACCCTCACCAGCCCCGGAATTCATGCTGCGAGATCACCGCAATCGTAAGTTTTCAAGCGTCAAAGAGTTCAACGGAAAACCAACGATCGTTGTTTTCTACCTCGGTCATGGCTGCCTAGCCTGTGCAGAACAGTTGCAAAAAGTCATCGACAACTATGGCAAATTCACCGCTGCTGGCTTTGATGTTTTAGCGATCAGCTCCGATGACGATGAGAATCTCAAGCAATCGATTAAGCACTTTGATGACAAGCTTCCGTTCACTATTGTAAATGATCCAAAACTTGAGATCTTCAAAGAATATCGAGTGCATGATGACTTCGAAGAGCAGCCTTTGCACGGTACGTTTATCGTTGATGGAGACGGTTTTGTACGCTGGCAGGATATCAATTATGAACCGTTCATGGACACTGATTTCTTGCTCAAAGAAGCCACGCGTTTGCTGGATATCAAATAGAACCTGCGAGGGTCATCGATCAGCGACGACGACCTCATTCTCTGCTGTAAAAGTGCATCATTGCCCCAAAAAAGATGGGTGCATTCTAGGATTGCACATTGATTTACCTATATTCGTAGTGCATTAATATAGCGCTATTCGTTAGAATTTGGACAGTTTAAAAGAAGCAATTCTTTGAACACATCCCTTTTCGAGTATAGAGCAAGATGAACCGCAATAAACTGCTTACACTATATCGCACAATGCTCATTGCCCGAGAGATCGATCGCGTTGAGCAGCAGATCGCAAGCCGTGGCGAAGCGTTTTTTCATCTATCCGGTGCCGGCCATGAAGCAACCGCCGCACTTGCCGACTATTTAACTCCCGAGGACTGGTTACATTGCCATTATCGCGATCGAGCTCTGCTTGTTGCACGAGGAATTTCACCGCGAACGTTTTTCGACAACTTGCTGTGTAACGAATACGCACCCGGTAGTGGCCGCCGCATGTCAGCGTTTTTCAGTGACCCACAACTCAATGTATTGAGTATGGTAGCGCCAACGGGGAACAATGCCTTGCAAGCTACCGGAGTCGCTGCGGCCGTAAAAGAACAGGACAAGCATCCGATTGTTTACTGTGGCGTCGGCGACGGGACGACTCAACAAGGAGAGTGGTTAGAGGGAGTGGCTGAAGCTGTACGGTCCGACCTACCGGTGTTGTTCATTGTGCAGGACAACCGCTGGGCAATTTCTACCAACACCGAAGGTCAAACTTGTTTTTCACGCGCCGATGGCCAAGCCAATGATCTGTTCGGTTTGCCAATTCACTATGTTGATGGGCGGGACGTATTGTTTGCCGATAAAGTGTTTGGCCAAGTTGTCGCCGATATGCGAGAGCATCGTAAACCGGCGATGATTGTTATGCGAGTGGAACGCCTCCGCAGTCACACCAATGCCGATGACCATTCTATCTATCGCAGCGAGGAAGATTTAGCGGAAGCTCAGTTGCATGGTGATCCCATAACAAACCTCGAAGAACATTTAACTGCTTATGGCATGACGACCGCCGAATTGAAAGTGATTCGCGCTCAAGTTGATGACCAGGTTGCCGCCGCCGAAGAAGAAGCACTACAAGCCAAAGATGCACTTCCTGCCTTTGACGCCTGTATCCAACATCCCCTTGAACTAACACACCCTACAAAGGAGACCTTTGGAGAACAGGGTGATGCCACAGACACCTCTAGCATGCTCAACATGAAAGACGCGATGCGACAGGTGCTCTTGAACCACTTGCTTGTCGACCCCAGCGTAACTTTGTATGGCGAAGACATCGAAGATCCCAAGGGAGATGTGTTTGGCGTAACACGGGGCTTGAGCACTCGATTCCCTGGCCGAGTGATGAATTCGCCGCTTTCCGAGTCAACCATCATCGGGTCATCCATCGGACGAGCGCTCACTGGTGAACGCCCCGTTGCCTTTCTGCAATTTGCAGATTTCATGCCCACAGCCTATAACCAAATCGTTAATGAATTGGCCACGATCCACTGGCGCAGCGATGGCCAGTGGTCAGCTCCGGTCATTATTATGGTCGCCTGTGGAGGATATCGACCAGGACTTGGCCCCTACCACGCCCAAACCAATGAAAGCGTACTGGCACACTGCCCAGGTATCGATGTTGTGATGCCCAGTTCGGCACACGACGCTGCTGGACTTCTCAATGCAGCATTCTTATCTCAACGCCCCACCGTTTTCATGTATCCCAAAACCTGCCTTAACGATTCCGATAAATCGACGTCCGATGACGTTCACGATCAATTCGTGCCGCTCGGCGTCGCTCGTAAAATTCAATCCGGCCACGACCTCACACTAGTAGGCTGGGGAAACACGGTCGGCATTTGCGAACAAACGGCGACCGCTCTTGAGCAAGTGGGAATCACGACGGATGTCATTGATTTACGTAGCATCTCACCGTGGGATCAGAAACTCGTACTTTCTTCGGTTGAAAAAACAGCGCGGCTCATTGTCGTGCACGAAGACAACCAAACATGCGGGCTTGGTGCGGAAGTTATTGCGACCGTAGCTGAGAAAGCCAAATTACCCGTTACCGTGCGACGTGTCACTCGATCCGATACACATGTTCCCTGTAACTTCTCCAATCAAACTCTCATACTTCCAAGTTTCAAACGCACGTTGACTGTGGCAGCCGAGTTATTAGATTTGGATCTCAAATGGGAAGAGAAATCAGCGCCCAAAGATGGCAACACTTTTGTCGAAGCAATTGGATCCGGACCGGCTGACGAGTCAATCGAAATTATCGAGCTCTATGTCGCCTTGGGACAACAACTACAACGAGGTGATGTAGTTGCCTCTGTTGAAGCGACTAAGAGTGTCTTTGACATTACCTGTAGTAGTGCTGGGGAGGTAGTAGAGATTTTGTGTGAAGTTGGGGATACAGTCAACGTCGGCGCCAACATGATCCTATTAAAAACGGCAAGCGGATCTCAAGCTAAACTATCCGTCAAAGAAGCCAGCGGGAATCCAATACTCCACCGCCGCAAATCACAGAATACACTTGTCCTGACCCGTGAGTCCCGTGCTCATCGCGCGTTTGATGTGGGCATGTCAACCGTGGAGATCGCCAAAGGAAGTCGTATTGTCACCAATGAAGAATTATTGGGTGCCGACAATCCGATGACCAGCGAAGACATTGTCCGCCGCACTGGAATTCGGCAACGGTATTGGGCGGACAACAACGAAGATGCCATTTCATTATCAGTGCACGCTTGTCAACAAGTGTTGGAACAGCAAGGATTACTGATCGACGATATTGATTTGGTCATTTGCTCGACAACTAGTCCGATGTCGATGACACCATCAATGGCATGTCGCATACTGAACAAACTCTCTATTGGAAAAGAGGCTTTGATCCAAGCGTATGATATTAGCGCTGCCTGTAGTGGCTATTTGTACGCATTGCAATCTGGATATGATTTCTTACAAAGCACGCCTCACGGACGAGTGCTTGTTACCACAGCCGAGATTCTATCGCCACTACTGGACCTCGACGATTTTGATACATCGATTTTGTTTGGTGATGCGACGACAGCAACAATTCTCTACGGGGAAAGCCACTTTGAAAGTTCTGCTGCGCGTATTCAACGACCTGAACTATCGGCCAAGGGTGAAGATGGCAGCACACTTTCAGTCCCGTTTCGCAACGCGGGCTTCATTCAGATGAAAGGCCGCCGAGTATTCCAAGAAGCTGTACGGTGCATGATGAACAGTTTGAATCGCGTTTGTGATCGCGATGGGATTCAAGTTGATGAGCTTGATTTAGTGGTACCACATCAAGCGAACCAACGTATCATTGACGCGATCCAGCATCGCATTAACCCACAAGTTTTCAGCAATATTGCTCAACACGGAAATACTTCAAGCAGTACGATTCCGCTCTGCCTACATGAACTGCTACCTTCAATCGAAGCGGACCAAAAACTTGGCCTCTGTGCCTTCGGCGGTGGATTCACCTTTGGCGCCAGCATCATCAAAACGCTATAGGTTTATAGGTGTCTTAGTCTGCCCGTCCAAATTCACAATCGCCGGGCTTTGAACGCTGGTGGTTTCCATGCCTAACATTTCCTTCTGGAAGAAGTTGCCGGCCCAGATATAGATGCGGTAAAACACGGGCACAAGATACATGATCATGATCGTGCCGACGGCGAGGCCGAAACACAAACTTGCCGCCATCGGAATCAGTAAGGTAGCCTGGAACGACGTCTCCGTTAAAATCGGAAACAAACCCGCAACTGTCGTGATAGACGTCAGCGCAACTGGACGGAATCGATTACGTCCAGCTTCCATTAGAACTTCCACAATATCCCCGCCCCGCTCATAGCTCTTATTAATAAAGTCTACGAGTACGATCGAGTCATTAATCACAACGCCCATCAAAGCCACGACGCCACAGAGGCTAAACAGAGTAAGCGGAATCGTTAAAAAGTAGTGCCCCCAAATCACGCCGATAAGTGCAAAGGGCATGATCGCCATGATAATAAACGGTTGAATGTAAGATTTGAACTGCAATGTCAACACCAAGAAAATCACCATCATCGCAACGATAAATCCCGTAATCATACTATTTAGTGCCTCCGATTGTTGCTGAGCTTGGCCTTCATACATCAAGAACACACTGGGATATTTTTTCTTAATCGTATTCTCAAAGAACTCATTAAACGACGGTTTTCCATCGTTTACATCGCCGTCAAAGATCAAACTTGCTGTTACGCCCTTCGAAAAATCGATGTCACCGGCAAGGGTAATGGAACGTAATTGATTGACTCGATTTAGTTCCGAGTATTCACGTACTTTTTCGATTTCAGCAACTTCCGTGATCGGTCGTTCTGCTCGGTCATTACCTCGCACTCGAATATCCGACAAGTTCAATAAACTACGACGCTCTTCCTCCGGATATCGAACCATTAATTTAACTTCATGGCGTCCTCGCTGTAACCGCATCACCTCTTCGCCATAATAAGCTCCACGTACTGCGTCCGCTAATTGAGCCGACGTAATCCCCATCGCCTTCGCGTCTTCTTTGATCTGAAAACGAAATTCTTGTTTACCCATATAGGTATCAGTATCGAGATCAAATACGCCTGGTTTTGCCCGCAAGAATGCTAGACATTCCTCGGAAGCTTTTTCCAAATCATCCATGTACTTCACATCAGCTAACAATTTGAATTCAATTTGTTTGGCTCCTGGACCTCCTGGTCCACCAGCATCGGAAAAGATTAAAGACTCGGCATCTGGATAAGTCGGACTCATTGCCCGCCAACGATTGATCAATTCCAAACTATCGATCGACCGTAAACTACTGTCTACCAATTCCACATCGACGACACCGACAAACGATCCATTGGCACGTCCTTGAGCCCCTGGAGGAGCGGTACCTGTTGTGTGACCCACCGCACGATGGATTACTTTATATATTTTCTCATCCGGCGACACTTCCTTTAACAGCTTAACAATTGTGTCTTCCATCTCGCGTGTCGCCGCATCGGTGACTTCAACTGGCGTGCCATCGCTGAAAACAATTTGCGCGTTAATCATCGGACTGTCAACTTTGGGAAACAATATAAACGGCGTGATACCTTGACTAACCAATGTTAATGACACAAACAGCATGCCCGTTGCGATGCTAATCGGGATGGCCGGAAAACGAAGTGCATACCGTAATGATGGTAAATAGATCTTGTGGATCGCAAACTGCATGCACCAAGTTGCACCTTGATTTGCTTTACCGATACACCACAGAAACGGTTTTAGCGGTAACGACAACCACTTGATAATTCGTGTGATCGGACCATCGTCAT
>CAWVZW010000036.1:0-35001 GCA_963934735.1 uncultured Planctomycetaceae bacterium | reverse complement strand
CATCGTTCGAGTTTGAAGCAGCCATTACCGCAGAAAGCACAATCCTTGACGCGGCGTCATTACCTCCCGCAGCAAACAAAGCATCCGTCGCCGAAACGCCATCTCCGCCGGTCCAAGTGGCTGTGAACAACACCAGCGACAAATCTGAAACTTTGGAAGCAAGTGTAGCAATCGAATCGCGCGGTGATGTTGCGCCTCCCTCATTCGATAGCGATAACACCTCGATAGGTCCGCGCAGCTCAACAAACACTGCTCGCCTACGACGACAAACTACATCTCCTTGGATGAACCCCGTGTTGTGGATAGGATTAGCCGCTGGCCTTATTGGCATGGGGGCTCTCGCCATTTTTCTTAACCGACCGTTAGACACCGTGACGACGACCGACAAGGACCAACAAGAAACATCGTCGACCGGTAACGGCAGCTCAACGAGTACAGGTAACACCACGACTACCAACAATGGAACTGGTGAAAACGGTAACGCGGTGCCACCTAAAACAGGTAGCTCACAGTTTATTGCTGATGATGGACAATCACTGTGGCAATCACCCACTTCCGGTGAAGGAGTCAATTTAGCGTGGTCACCTCCGGCCGGACAACTGTTCATTGCCATTCAAGTTGACGAACTTCTAAAATCACCGGTCGCTGACGACATTCTTAAATCGCTGGGACCCGCCTTTCAAAAACATCTGTCCACTTGGGAAGCGACAACTGGGTTCAAGCTACAGGACATAAAGCAACTCGTTCTCTCATGGCGCGACGAGGCAGGAGTTGCGTTTCCCACGGTTTCGACAGTCGTTCGCCTGAAGGCCGAGGCAACTGCACAACAGATTCTTGAAACATTGGGAAATCCGTCGGCAGAGGAAACTGAACACGGAATATTGTACCAGGCTAGCAGTTGGAGCTATGTTGTTCCTGAAAGCGGCGGATTATTTGTAATGGGGTCAAAATCCGCCATGACCGACGCCCTTGAGTTCGCGGGTAACCCGCCGCTGATACGCCGTACACTTGCACAGCTCATCAAACAATCTGATAGCGACCGGCACCTCACCATACTATTCGCTCCTAGCTTTCTCTCGACAACCTTGTTTCGCGATGGCCATGAATTCTATTTTGGTGAACCCAGCAAGATACGAGATCCGCTTCAGTGGTTACTTGGCGACGAACTCGAAGCCGCCATGGTGAGCCTGCATTTTGACTCCGTCCTGTATATCGAAGCCAGAATGACTGCAGGCTTGACGGTCGACAAACGCGAACTCGTAACTCAACTACACGACCGCATGGGCGATTTACATGACAAAATTGAAGCACATATGGTCGCCCTCAACCCCTCACCGTATTGGCGGGCACTGGCATTTCGATTCCCCGCAATGGTCGCATTTTTACATGAACAAACTCGAATCCAAATTGAAGACAAAACCCCTGTACTTAATATTGCGTTACCAATCCAAGCTGCTGCCAATTTGATTATCGCTAGTGAACTGAGCTTGGCATCAGAACCTGGTGCCGGCAGCGTGGCAGTCAACAATGAGCCCGTGATGCCCAAGACAATCGAAGAAGTGCTGCAATATCCCTTCAGTGTCGACATACCACAACAAGACTTAAATCTTGCTATTGCCGATATCGCCAACGAAGTCAGAAGTTCCTTAACCGGACTGCCATTCAAATTTGAAATAAATATTGCCGGCAACGACCTGATGCAAGAAGGCATCACCAGAAACCAAGCGATTCGCGACTTTACAATGAAAGACAAACCACTAGCGGAAGTCTTAACCGGAATCGTGATGAAAGCCAATCCGGACCCCACAGTGACATCACCGTCAATGCCTAACCAAAAACTGATTTGGCTTATCACAACCGACGCCAATGACCCTGGGAATAAAATAATCCTGATAACCACTCGCAAAGCTGCCATAACTAATAAATACACACTACCGCTCGTTTTTGTAGAATAACAACAAGCAATTCATACGGATCCATTATCCTCACTGCACTGCGGTGATGCCAAAGGTGTGAACTATGCAATCATTCCCGATACACTGTACGACGTGCCGCGCGCAACTCATCGTCAGTAAACCCGAACTGCTAGGACAGATCCTCGCTTGCCCGAGTTGCAGTAGCATGGTGCAAATTCCAGATGTGCCGCCAGGATTCCAAGCCCCAGAGAATGCCAACGACACCGTCGATGATTTTGGCTACGTGGCAGAAGATAATCCCAACGACGAGATTCCCATTGGCGATTCTAGTGCTAACCTACTCGCTAACGAACATACCGATTCGCTGTCCGCTCAAGATCAACCCATCGTCGAACCCAGCGACTCGCAAGCGGATGAAATTGATGAACAAGCAGACATGCTTCCGCTTGATTGGAAATCGGAAGAGTCACAAGGCAAAAAACGGCAACTTATCGTTATCGGTCTTTGCGTAGGCGGGCTCATCACTATCACCACAATCATTGGCATTGTCGATTTTGGTCCCCCTGAAGATCCGCATCAAATCACACAACAACCTAACGTACCTACTCAAGACACCGCTGAACAACCAGAACAAATTGTAAATCCTGCACCAGCAGACACTGTTTCGAATGTTGTCCCAGATCCTCCTGAGCAAACCACACTGCCAACCGAGGCAGAACCAACGACTGCCGAAACAATAAACCCACCTCCGCCACCCGAAAAGAAACAACCCACTGAACCAGAACCTCCTTCCGCAGCGCCTCCGGGATTTGAAGCTACCCCAGAGACGTCTACAGAGACCGGAGATATAAACAACATCCTCTTAGATGTCGCGCCGTTTTTGGGAAACAGTGCCAACCCGATTCTGACAAGTCCCGAACGACCAGCTATGCCTAATCCCGTCAGTAATGCACAAGCGGCAACCGAAGTTAACATTGAAGCCGGTTTATCATTCACTGTACCGCAGTTAATCATCAAAGAGGAATTGCCACTATTCCAGTTTTTCTATCTTATAACGACGCTTGGTAACTTTCCTGTCACCGTTGATTTACAGTCCTTGGAACTCTCAGGTACGTCGCTATTCAGTCCCGTTTCGATTTCTGCAGAAAATCAGACTTTAGCGGCAATTCTAACCACCGTTTTAGATCCGTTTGGACTGGCGATGGTCCAGAATGGTGGTCATGTCATCATCCTACATCAACGACATATTAGTCCCGACGTTCTACGAGTAGATATTCCATTGGAACGTATCGAAGAACTGGGCACTACGGCGGTTGAACTATCCGATATCGTGAACCAATCTCTGGCGGATCCAAAAAAGCCAATCGCATCAATAACCTCTGGGGACATCGCCGACAAGTCAACAGGAGTAACAATTCAAGGCGACCAACGAGTTCAGGATCAAGTGGAACGATTGTTGCAACGCCTGCTACAGTCAGAGAAACTACCAGCGATCGATGGTCTGGCAAACGAACACGATGCGTGGGAACAATATCAACAAGATTCATCGTTGAACTTCCACCGCAAAACACCACTGGTTCGTATTTTGGCATATCTCAACAGCGAGACTGGACTCCATTTTCAAGTGAATTGGGATCAATTGTGGAAAGTTGGTTGGACACCAACGAGTCAAGTCACACTCGTAACGGACAATGAAACGCTACTCAGTGGCTTAGAGCAACTACTAACCTCTAACGGCCTGTCGTTTATTGCACGGGCAGACAATATTCTTGAAATAACTTCGGCAAAACATGCACTCGAAACAAATCTGACTAGTTTTTACGATCTGACCAAAATCGACAAAACACGTCGCGATGCCTTGCTCACGACACTGCGGGACATGCAACAAACTCTTGATATTCGCATCATCGAAGAAGGCCCTGGCCTGAAAACCATCATCAGTGCACCAGCGCCCGTACATCGCCAGATCGTACAAATCATTACGCCCGCTAAACCTGTCATTCCTAATAAGTAGGGTTGCCAGTTTTATCGCTTGTGTGCTTCCCTCGACATATGACATAATATATTCGTCGCTCGCATACGCACGAAATTTACTGTTTGTTTCTCCACACAAAAACACTCTATGAAAATCCGCTGTCCCAATTGCCAAAGTCTCGGTGAAACGGCACACGACTCCGCGCTAGATAGTATTCATTGCGAGCAGTGCGAGAGCATTTTCTCAATCTTCGACCAAGACAACTTAGAAACGCTCGAGCACCAAGGTCGTATGACCACTAAGATCGGTCATTTTGAACTTGTCGAACAACTCGGTTCTGGTGGATGCGGCACGGTATGGAAAGCTAACGATTTAGAACTCAAACGTACAGTTGCAATTAAGATTCCTCGCAAACGGTCCATTGGAAGTGACGGTGAAGAACAGTTTCTCCGCGAAGCCCGAGCGGTCGCTCAGCTTAATCACGCGGGAATCGTCACAATTCACGAAGTTGGTCGCGACGATGATCGCTTGTATATCGTAAGTGATTATGTAAATGGCGTTGACCTTTCCGAGTGGTTAACCGCTAAGAAAATGTCCGCTCAAGAGGCTGCAACGCTGTGCATATCCGTTGCCGACGCTTTGCATCATGCGCACGAGAAGGGCATCGTGCATCGCGATCTTAAACCCGCCAACATCATGCTCAATGTGGACAACACGCCGTTAGTGATGGATTTTGGTCTCGCCAAACGTGATATCGGTGAAGTTACCATGACCATCGATGGTCGTATTCTAGGTACGCCTGCTTATATGCCACCGGAACAAGCACGAGGCGAAGGGCATCAAGTCGATCGGCGAGCGGACATTTACTCACTAGGGGTCATTCTTTATGAATTGACGACCGGCGAGCGTCCATTTCGCGGTGCGGCCAAAATGTTGATGCAACAAGTCGTCAATGATGAACCAACTGCTCCTCGTAAATTAGTGGGCTCCATCGAGCGAGACATGGAAACGATCATTTTAAAATGCTTACAGAAAGACCCTGCAAGCCGCTATGATACAGCGTCCCATCTCGCCGCGGACTTGAAAGCTTGGCTTTCCCACGAACCAATCACGGCTCGGCCCGTGGGGATTTTCGGGCGAATTCGGCGATGGCGAAAACGCAACAAAGTCATTGCCAATTTGACACTGGCATTTTTTGTCATGCTTATCATGATGTTGGCGATCGCATCCTCATTCGCCTTTAAAGCGGGTAACAAAGCGGCAACACTGAATAAACAAAACATCAAATACTTAGCCGCTCAAGCAGAAAATGCTCGGCAAGATACGGCCATCGAATTGGTGCTAGATATGATTGCGCAAGCATCCGAACGAGACGGGAAACTGCCCGATGAAGTGTTCTTCGAAGCCGCAATGATTTCTGCTATTAGGACAGATGACAAAGGATCCCAGAAGGCTGCTGTTGAGTTTATCCAACGCGCAATGCTAGCAGGCGTTTTCAAGGATCCTGCTATGTTAAAACGCCTTCAAACTGAACCGCTTTTAGATTCGCTTCGTAAACGCGACAAATTCAAAGCTATCCTGAAGGAACTCGCCCAATAGGTAAGTGACCTATTCAGCGTCCCCACTGCCAACATGCTAGTCGGAGTTTTTGGGAAGAGCATCAATTGCTGCTCGACGCTCATCAGCATTCAACACATCGTCACCATCGAAGTCATACTTTTGCATCAGCCGCGAAGAATCCAAGCGGTTGCGTTTAACGTTAAAAGAAAAAAGTCTGCGAGTACTTCCCGAGCGTTGCCGCAATTGCTGTAACGCTTGACGTGCTGCTGCTCGTTCCTGATCGTTGAGAACACCATCACCATCTTTGTCAAATCGCTGGACTACTTGCGAGCCACTCTCCCGCCGCGGGTTGGCCGCGGGTTCGCCACTTGGCTTGTTGGTTTGCGGGCCAGTATTGTCTTGCATTTTTCGCTTTAATTGCGGATTTGCTTCGCGCATACGCGCCAACTCAGGAGCGTCCAGTCTGCCATTTTTATTGATATCGTACCGCTGTAACAACAACCGATATTGCTGTTGACGCTGCTCGGGCGTCATGTTTTGACGATTATTGGGAGTTTGTGCACTACACATCGAGGTCCAGCAACTCGACCCAACTACCAAGGCTATTGCAATCAATATTTTCTGCATCTCATTCTCCAATACAACCCGCTAAGCGTATACTTAGTCCGTGGCTTCATTACTATTAAACAACGGTCTGACAATAAAGTTGCTATATAACAACATATAATCTTAAAAATCCATGTTCCAGATTCGATGTTAAGAAAGCAAAATAATTAAACAAAACCTTGCAGCGATTTAGGTGTTTAATATACCCATAGCAGGGGCACTCATTACAACCTCGAGAGAAAATAGGTTATGAACTGCTATTCACTATCATTACGATACACTATGACAAAACTCCTAATCCCAGTTTTTTTTCTCGCCGTGTGGTGTTGCACACCGCTAGTCAGTTTTGCTCAATCGGAAGCAGAAGTTGCTCGAAAAATTGACGAGCTATTGATCAGCGAAACAATCGTTTCTCAAACCAATATTTGTGACGATGAGACATTCTTAAGACGCGCCTTTTTCGATATTGTTGGGCAACCCCCGTCACTTGAAGACGTACTTGTATACGGACTTGAACCGAGCGTCAATAAACGGTCGCTCCTGATTGAATTTCTATTATCGGATAAAACTTATGGTGCAAACTGGAGTCGATACTGGCGAGATGTCATTATGTATCGCCGCACGAACGATCAATCTCTACTTGGAGTTCCTGCATTAGAATCTTATTTGACAGATGCATTGAACAGTGGCGTGAGTTGGGATCGAATCGCTGCGGGTTTTATAACGGCAACAGGCGATATCCAAAAAGATGGTCGAGCCGTTTTCATAGCGGCCCAACAGGGACGTCCGGAAGAGACCGTCTCAGAGATTTCACGCATTTTCTTGGGCATCCAAATTCAATGTGCTCAATGTCACGACCATCCAACCGATCGTTGGAAACAAGAACAATTCCATGAATTAGTGGCCTTTTTCCCCCGCGTCGCACTGCGACCACAACAGGAACCGCGGTCATTCATAGTCAATGCTACCGATTTTGTTGGTCGTCGTCGAACTCCCAACGCGAACAATCGATTTGTAGGAACTTTGGAACACACGATGCCCAACCTCGTTGAACCAACTCAACCTGGAAAAGTGATGACACCGAAATTCTTCGTTTCCGGACAAACACTACCTACCGGTACGACGGACGCTGTGCGGCGTGATGCACTGGCACGTTGGATCACCTCGCCAGACAATCCTTGGTTCGCAAAAGCGGTAACCAATAGAGTATGGGCAGAACTGGTCGGCGAAGGGTTTTATGAACCCGTGGATGACATTGGGCCTGACCGCACACCCTCAGCCCCAAAAACAATGGACTACCTTGCCACTGAATTTACGCTGTCCGGTTACGATCTTAAATGGTTGATGCAGACGATCATGAGTACCCAAGCGTACCAACGAAGCAGCCTCGATCGCCGTAATTACGACCAGATTCCCTTCCAAGCGAACACGATTCAACCACTAAGATCTGATCAATTATTCGACAGTGTGATGAGTGTTTTTGAAATTTCAGACGCTGACAGCGAAGGTTCCGGACAGGGACTCAGGCGCCTACAATCACCGCGCAACGTCTTTGCCGGTGTCTTTGGGTACGACCCGAATGACCCTCGTGGCGACGTCGCTGTTTCCATTCCTCAATCACTGGCCATGATGAACTCGACGTTCATCAACGAACAAATCCAAGCACGGCAGGGAACGATGCTTTATCGATTATTGCAAGAAGTACAATCGGATCGTGCGGCCATTCAGGAGTTGTATTTGCGAGTTTTATCACGCCGTCCCAACCGCAAAGAACTAAATACAAGTCTGGCATATATCAAACAAGTCGCCAATCGCGGGGAATCCTTTGAAGATCTTCTGTGGGCACTTCTAAATTCCGCTGAGTTCAAAACACGCAGATAACCGAACCCATCGCTACTCGAGAGTTTTTCAGGGGCTTTCCAAGCAGCACCAATTCCAATGAGGTACAAGCAGATGCCAACCAATAAAATCAACCGCCGCTCTTGGCTGCAAACATCCGCTATGGGATTGACGTCCGTAGCTGCCTGGAAATCACCGATCATTGCCAACGCAGACACACTACGTACGAATGCTAAAGCATGTATCTTGCTGTGGATGGGCGGCGGACCTAGTCAGTTCGAAACGTTCAGTCCCAAACCAGACCACGCAAACGGTGGTGAAACTACCGTTACGAGCACTGCAGTTTCTGGGATTCAAATCAGTTCACAATTACCAGCAACCGCAGCGGCAATGAAAGATATCTGCCTCATCCGCTCAGTGCATGGCCCCGAAGGTAGCCATCCACGCGCATCTTACGTTTCCCACACCGGATATTTGCCGACTGCCAGCGTCAAGCATCCCTCGCTAGGCGCTCATGTGACACATCACATCGGAGACCAAGAATCTGAACTCCCGTCCTTCGTGCATATTGGCCGCAGCCGCAGTGTATACTCCGCAGGACTCCTCGGAGTGGAATACGATCCCTTTATTCTCAGCTCGGCAAACCAAATGCCGGCTAACACGGAGTTGCCCACATCGAAAGATCGTTTCGATCGACGATTAGGTCTGTTAGAAAATCTTGAAAACGACGGATCAACCGAGGGGGCCAGACAATTTGTCAGGGCCAACCGCAATCTCTATGGAAAAGCATCCCGGCTCGTGCTGAGCCCTCAAATGGAAACCTTTGATATTACTCAAGAGCGCAGCGACGTACGGTCTTCCTACGGGGACGGCAATTTTGCCGCTGGCTGTTTGATGGCTCGCCGCTTGGTCGAAGCGGGCGTAACATTTATCGAAGTTGCATCTTCGAATTGGGACACGCATTTTGACAATGCCTCACGTACCAATACCCTATGCCAAGAAGTCGATAAGCCCTACGCACAATTACTCGCGGACTTAAAGCAGAGGGGACTGCTGGATACGACGCTCGTGATTTGGATGGGAGAGTTTGGTCGAACGCCTCGAATTAATAGCCGCGGGGGGCGAGATCATTACCCGCGATCATTTAATGTGGCTTTAGCGGGCGCTGGAGTGCAAGGCGGCCAGGTTATCGGCGCCACCGATGCCTCCGGAACTAACATTACGGATCAACCCGTTTCCGTAAACGACCTGTTGACAACTATCTATGATGCATTGGGTATTGATTCCTTCCACGAGAACATGAGTCGTATCGGTCGGCCAATCCGGATCGTCGAAGACGGTGAAAGCGTCGATGGAGTGCTTTAGCAAATGCTTCGTAAACAGCGGCATTTGAGCGTCTGGCGGAAAAAAGAATGAAAGATTTTGATTAGTAGGAGTCCCGACCGATGCTATGCCTATAATACCGACGAATGGTTAAAGGCACCATTTATCAAAAACAACGATACTTTTAACGTATAAAAATGATCAACTGCACAGTAAATTTTGCTTTCTTTTTTAGCTACCCGTGGCAACGCGGGGCTAATAGGAATGCGTAGTTTATTCTGCAAGTTAACAAATCGTTAACAGAAAAACAAAAAAACATCCTAAAGCCCCGATGAAAACAGTCATCGGGGCTTTTTTCGTCTACTTATAAAACAGGGAATTTGGTATCTCATGACTATATCAAAAACAATACTTGAAGCAGATTTTAAAACTCCGGTCGTCAGAGTGCAAAAAACCGTAACTAAGCACCTTAAGAAGGGAAGTATAGAAGGCATGATTGTTGTAATGAAAAGTGGCGCTTCGGCCGAAGAAATATCCGCAATGGCTCTACGAGTTGAATCTCTAGGGTTGAAAGCTCACATAATTGAGGGAACCGAACGAACGGTGATTGCTGCCGTCGGTGAAAAGCGAGAATCCACCAAAGAGGCGTTAGCAGCGGGTGCAGGTGTAGACGAAATTCTACCAATCCTCGCACCATACAAGATTGCCAGTAAAGAAGTTAAACCTGATCCAACGATCATTACCGCGGGCAGCCTCGTTGTCGGCGGTAACAAAGTTGGCATGATCGGTGGTCCTTGTAGCGTCGAATCGGAAGAGCAATTAATGGAAGCAGCTCGAGCAGTGAAGGCCGCGGGCGGAACGGGCTTGCGCGGCGGAGCGTTTAAACCTCGCACAAGCCCCTACAGCTTCCAAGGCATGAAAGAAGAGGGATTAAAAATATTAGCAAATGCGCGCGAAGAAACAGGTTTAGCCGTCGTGACCGAAGTCTTGGCGACTGAAGATGTTGATTTGGTTGCATCGTATACGGATGTTTTACAAATTGGTGCTCGCAATATGCAAAACTATCGTTTGCTAGAAGCAGTTGGCAATACGGAATGTGCTGTCATGCTTAAACGTGGCGCGTCGGCAACAATGGATGAGTTCCTGTTAGCTGCGGAGTACATCATGAACGAAGGTAACGCTCGTGTGATGTTGTGTGAGCGAGGTATTCGCACGTTTGAATCGCACACTCGTTTTACGCTGCCGCTGGCCTCAGTAACCTACCTGAAAAACAAGACGCATTTACCAATCGTGATTGATCCCAGTCACGGCACGGGTCATGCATACTTGGTACCGGACATGGCGGTCGCTGCGGTAGCCATCGGCGCAGATGCGTTGATCATTGAAATGCACCCTCGACCCGAAGAAGCGATGAGTGATGGCTATCAATCCCTGACGCCAGAACAATTCGAAGACACCGTAGGCCGCTGCCGTGTTATCGCCGACGCCATCGGCAAGCAAATGTAGATACTGTCGCGGCAACATGTTTATGACGACCGGTCGTCGTCTCCAAAGCTGGGTACGGTTTCTGCCAGACGCAGGAGCTGATTGTATTTAGCTAAGCGTTCACTGCGGACGATCGAACCGATTTTAATTTGGTCTCCTGCGGCTGCGGTGGCAAAGTCCGCCAACGTATCATCTTCCGTTTCACCACTGCGCGCCGACACTACCAGTTTCATCCCAGCTCCCCGCGCCACAGCCATCGTTTCGATCGTCTCACTGATGGTCCCAATCTGGTTCACCTTGACCAACACACTGTTCGCAGCACCGCACTGAATCCCCTTTCTCACTCGTTTCGCATTGGTCGTAAATAAGTCGTCGCCCACGATCATAATGCGATCACCGAGCCGCGTATTTAGTTGTTGCCATCCCTCCCAATCCTCTTCGGCCAACCCATCTTCGATGCTAATAATGGGGAACGCCTCGACCCATTCTTCCAGCATGTCAATCATTTCGGCGGTTGTTAGAACCCGTCCACCGGCGGCTTGCAAATGATACATCCCATCACGGTAAAAATGAGTTGCGGCTACATCCAACGTCAGCGCGACTTGTTCGCCGGGAATCAGTCCCGCTTCTTCAATTGCCTGAGCCACGATTGCCACTGCATCTCGATTGTTAGTTAACTTCGGGCCATAGCCACCTTCATCGCCGACCAAGAATCCCTCATACCCACGCGATATCAACAATTGCCCCAAGCATTTATAAACTCTCACGATCCACTCGAGGCAAGTTACATAATCCGCCGCACCAACTGGTGCAATAAGCACATCTTGGAAATCCAAATTCCCACCGGCGTGTAATCCTCCTGAAATCATGTTTGTCTGCGGCAATGGAATTCGCGGCGCCGGAAACAACTCTGGGGAATATCCAAGTTTGACCGTTTGCTCAACAATAACGTGGTGCAAGTGCTGATAAAGTGGTATTCCCTGGGTTGCTGCCCCGGCGCGAGCCGCTGCTTGGGATACCGCGATCATGGCGTTCCCACCGAGGTTGCACTTTTGCTCCGTACCATCTAACTCCAACATCTGGTCATCAACCGTTTTTTGATCAGTAGCGTCCACTCCGCACAGTGCCGCATGTATTAATCCATTGACATTTTCAACCGCCCGCAATACCCCCTGGCCACCATAACGACTTGCATCACCGTCTCGCAATTCAAACGCCTCAGCAGCCCCGGTAGACGCCCCCGAAGGAGCAATCGCTCTACCCACAACACCGGAGGCTACATGCACTTCCGCTTCTACTGTTGGTCTGCCACGGCTATCTAGAACCTCTCGGCCAACCACTCTTGTTATTGAACTCGACATAACAACACAATCGCTCCTGTAATTCATTAACCTAACGAACTATCCAACATCTAAGAAAACATATCTCAAACAATCTCGGGATCCCAGACATTCTCAACACGTTGGACGCCCTCAAGCAATAGACGCTTGCCAAGTTGCCTTACAGTTTCTTGGTGTTCAGGATCTAACAGATACTCTACCGGACTTTTTCCATCCACTCTAGCGACCAAGCACGCACCAAGGTTGGTACAACTACGCCGCTCGATTTCCGCGACCGCTGCTGCGCCAACTCGCGGCAACAACACTCGCTGATACTCTTCAATAAAAAGCTGCACCATCTCCGCATATTGCCCAGCCAGGGACGACTGACGAATCGACTTAATTACTAGATGCGTCAAGAAGAATCCCAAATCAAAGGCTGGGTCGCCGTAATGACCAACTTCATAATCCAACAACATCAAGCGAGTAACTTCAGTATCGTCCAGCAACATATTTTTTGGGCTAAAATCTCCGTGCACCAGACAATGTCGATGACTAGCTAGGTCAGCCACCAAACCGTCAACTGCCGGTCGCAGTGCAGGGTGAACTCGAGCAATTTGTCGATAATATGGATCGATTCGCAATTCTTCGAAAAACTCTTGGTTTCCAACTTGTTCGGCTATTTCAGAATCTTCCCACGACCCGCTATGCAGTGTCCCGAGTAACCAACCAACACTTTTAAATATTTCAGCGTCGAGTTCACCTGCCAGCAAATCCTGCTTCCATTCTCTAGCATTGCCTTGCATCGCCGTCATCGCGTAAACATAATTCTCGCGATCTTCAAAAAGTATTTCCGGAACGACGCTGTGGCAGGTCAGCGCATGGGCTTTATCCGCCAACATCCGATTACTAATTTGCAGCACATCCATTTCACGAAGCACTCGCGTCACACTGCAAAACCATGGCTGCTCGACGGCCAGTTGTTCCCGCGCCTGCTTCAGGACCCAAGGCTCTTTGTCGTCAGAAAACTCTACCAACAATACCCGATTGGAGACGCCGCCGAGTAACTGTCGAACCTGCACGTCACTCACACTCGCAATAACTTCTTGGTCGACTAAATACTGCCCAACCGTATCAACTTCTAGAATAAACATGATTTCACAATGAACTCTGACGCCTAATGGTTGACAGAAATTTTCGTCGACGATTCTGAACTTCCTGTAGCGGGTCGATTACCTTTTCCACCAAATATCTGCCACTTTACTTGGCGTGTCGCCATAAGTCGCTGCAAATGCCACATCAAACTTAGCACCGTTTTGCAACGCCTTTGTTAAAGCGTTAAACCGCTGCGGATTCGCCATGAGAAAATCGACATAGCCGTAGGCAACAAGCGATGCATCTTCGCCGCCTAATTTACCGGTAATGAAGTCATCCGGTTTCGTCATCTTCGCTTTTGCGGAGGCAACGTTTTTCTTCCAGCCTTGAATGCGGGTATCCGCTTTGACGACACGGGCAGCGATCACCCGTGACATGCCATTGGAAAACCAGCGTGGCACTACCCCCAGCGACTGCGCGTAAATCCCAGCAACTTGCTCGGCCACAATGCCATCAATAACATCATCGCCTCGCGGAACCAGCAACGCTCCGTAGGCATCGACAATATCATAGCGAAAATGTCCCCGCCATTCCCTCGGCAACGTTCGCTTCTCGACCATCTGTCCAAATTCACTGTAGTCATAGCGTTGGTTGAAAAAGAACAGTGAAACACGCCCTTTGATCAATGGCTCACTTTTGGAGACCTTCAATGCGACTTGAACTTTCCCCATCACCGCCTCGGCCTGTTCACCAAACTTCTTTAATTGCGATTCAGTCAACGATCCGATTATATAAAAATTGTCTGTTTCAACGGATTGACTGTTGATTCCCGACATACTCAGCTTCCAGTTATTTTGAGCGATTCCTACTCGCTCGGCGGCTAATTGCTCATGCGTGTACTTTTCGGTACGAGCGATTGCCACAACTCGACCCAAACTTTGGTCAAACGACAAACCGTCAAATGTCGCACCTTCGGTAATCCATTTTGAAATCAACTCCATTTGCGCGTCATCAAATGGGTCACCGTTAGCCGGCATCCTTTGACCTCCGCCGGTACCTAAGAGCTTCTTGATGATATAACTCTCAGCCGGATTGCCTGGCAATACCGCAGGCCCATTGTCACCACCTCGTAACATTCCGGCAAACGTTGTCAGATCAAAACGGCCACTGGGACGACGCCCAAGTCCATGACAGCTTGCGCAGTGTGTTAACAGCAGCGGTGCTATATCATTTTTAAAACTTACCGTCTCGTTCCCTTTAGAGAACTCTGGTTTTACAACTGGCAGATCGCCGACACTCGCGTCCGGATTCAATTCCGCTAAATTTTTCTTTTTATCTTCACCATCAAATTCAGCGCCCTCGATTATCCACTTTTTCAACACGTCCAACTCAATCGCGGTTACAGACAAGCCACCACGAGGCATGGCTCCTTCTTCAATAACCTCAATAATTCTACTGCCAATCGCATCTTTCGGGAAAATAACGACGCCAGCGGCCGCCCCTTTCATCAGGGTTTCGAAGTCCGCCATACTAAACATCCCCCGCGCGTTGCGAATATGGCAGTTACCGCATTTGGCCGTTAAGATCGGTACAACATGGTTCACGAAACTAATCTTGCCGTCGGGAACTTTAGTTAACATGCCCTTAGCGGGCTTCGGCACGGGCTTAGCAATCATCGGTTCTTTAAGTTCCGGTAGGCTTACGCCTTCGAGTTCCAACAGCGCATGCGCTTTTTTCAATGAATTGAAAACTTTGGAAAACAGAGACATCGTCTGATCCGTAGGTTCCTTCATCGCTTCATCGAATTTTTTCTGAACTTCAATTACGACATCAGCCGATTCATTGAACTTGCCTTGAGCAAATAGATTGCCTGCTTTTTTAACAGCCGTCCGCAGTTCCAATTCAACCTTACGTTGTTGAGGGGTGACTTGAGCCATTACCGCTGTACTAGCGGTGCTCCAAATTGCGACAACGGCAAGCAGCATCAAAAGATATTTTCGGGTTAATTGAATCATTTTGGAATCCTGTAAATTAGTTCCTAGTTGATGATTGTCGATTTTCGTTTACCTAGTGAGTATTAGTATCAAGGTTGTTAAATTTATTACATCCAGCTGTCATCATTATAGGCTTTGTCTGCGCAGGGAAAGGCCTCCGAAACAACAATGCTGGTAGTCTGGATTTGCGTGATTGTGTTGGTCGAGGATTCCTTTACAGGCCAAAACACCACTAATAATATTCCCGCGAGTACACAAACGATACCAAACACAATTACAATCCACCCCCAAATAGGCATACGTTTTATGACAGCCGAAGTCGTGGTACCGTCTAATAATCCATGTGTGGTGCTTTGCAGTGAATGTTGAGCACGCTCAGCATCAAGCTCAATACGACTGCTGCCTGTACTAATACTGCTATCTGGTACACCCACAAATTGACTATCACTCAGCGCCGATCCGCTGCCGGAGATTAACTGAGCCGATGACGTACTATCACCAACTCCGACATGATTTACCACGGCAACGGCCGCGTACATCGCTTCGACAATAGTATCGGTGGATTGGTTTGCGTCTTGACGGGGCGGTAGGTGAATGGGATCAGCGACATTTTTCGTGGCATCAATGCCCTGAGTTTGCAACCATGTTTCCAACGCGACAGATATCTCGTGACAATTCTGATACCGATTATCAACTTCTTTTTGTAGCATCTTAAAACAAATCGCTGCCAATGGGTTTGGGCAATCAGGTCGATCCACGCTTATGGCCGCCGGCATTTTCGATTGATGCAGCGCTATCCGCTGAGCCAATGATCCGTCAGGAAACGGAGGATGTCCCGTCAACGCGTAATACATCGTGCAACCCAATCCATAGATATCTGCTCGCAAGTCAATATCGTGACTATTGATCGCTTGCTCAGGAGCAAGATAATCTGCCGTGCCTAATACTTTTTCGTTGTGCTTGTCCGTTAAACCCGCTAGTTCAGAATCATCGTCACTCATGAGCGCAAGGCCCATATCGAGAATCTTCAACTGTCCATTTTCTTCGACCAACAGATTGGCCGGTTTGACGTCGCGATGAATCATCCCAACTGTATGTGCGTGTTCTAACCCTCGAGCTGCTTGCAAAATGTATTGGGCGGTTTCGATGAATCCTGTCGGACCGTCATCCTTAACGATCGTCATCAGATCTTTTCCTGCCACGTACTCCATCACTAGATAATGCGTCTCGCTGGCACTATCAATGTCGAACGCTCTGACAATATTCGGATGGTCTAGTGCCGCCGTCGCTTGGGCTTCTCGATAAAATCGTTCAAGGTATGAGGAATCATTGACGCGATCTCGAGGCAGTACTTTGATGGCACGCAATCGTTTCATCAGCGTATGCTCGGCTAGGTAGACAGTGCTCATTCCTCCAACGCCGATATGCCCTAGCAGTTTATATTTCCCCAGATAGAAACCTTTGTATTTTTTGTCGAGTAGCTTTTTCGATTGCCATTTCGTAATTACATGCTGGGCAATCAGGAAATCTGCCAGTTGCTTAGCATCGCTGGGTAATACTCCGCCATGCTCTTCGACACAAAGCTGCAACGTTTTCTTGAGCGGCGCATCGTCGATCAACTTGCTGCGACGCAATATATCGAGAAATGTTCGGGTCGTTATCGCCATGGCTTACTCGGATGAGAAAATTGGCACGCGCGGGATGACAAACTGTAATTAGGCTCGTATATATTAGTTAAACGTAAAACAAACATCATACCGTATCAGGACTTTAGTGTCTCTTACCGCTATAGTCTAACCGATGTATAAGTAGCCAATAGTATTGGAAAGCGTCGACACACGGTATCGGCGCATCCACAATAGATAATAAAATAAGGGCTTTAACGGCGCCGTCACGTTCAACCTATAATTAAAACGCACAAAATCACCAAATGTCCTCATTTTCCGCCACACTTTATTCTCGAGACAACTGCCCCCTGTGCGATGAGGCCTATGAAATACTCGATATGTACGGCTTCTCCATAAAAACCGTTGATATCTCACAGGATTCAGAACTGCTAGACAAATACGAAATGTGTATTCCCGTCGTAGAGATTGATGGCAAGGTCCGCTTCCGTGGTAAAATCAATGAAGTCCTACTACGCCGTATCATAGGAAACCGTTTGTGAGCAAACCATTTCAAACTCAACTCGGTGTGTTCGCTAAATATTGGGAACCAGGTCAAGTCAAAACTCGACTTGCGCGCGATACAAACCATGAATTTGCCGCGCGTGTCTATCGGCAATTTATCCAAGCGACGTTGGAAACCGCGACCGGCATTGCCCAACGCAGTGTGCTCGCTTTCACACCGACTGACCAATACACCGAATTCGCCCAATGCCTTCCCGCCGACTGGACCATGGTTGCCCAAGCCACGGGCGATCTTGGAGAACGTATGCACGCATATTTCGCTGACGCACACGCCCACCAAATTGAAAAGGTTGTTCTAATCGGCAGCGACAGCCCTCACTTACCGGCAGTACTACTTAGGCAAGCATTTGAGCAACTCGATGAACATCAATGCGTCATCGGCCCAGCCCGCGACGGCGGGTATTATCTCATCGGAGCACGCAATATTGTGCCACCCGTATTTGATGATATTGATTGGTCCACCGACAGTGTGCTGCAACAGACGGTCACCAAACTGCAAGAGGCTGATATCTCTTACTCGTTGTTACCACCCTCGTTCGACATCGATACAATTGATGATTTCCGCGAGTTACAACAGCACCTTCAGCACAGTGGACACTGGCTCTGTGACGAACTCAATACACTGCAGCAGGAGTTCTTGTCATGAACCACCCGCAGCATGATGTGTTGATTATTGGAGCGGGCGTCATTGGGCTGTCGCTCGCGTGGGAACTATCCAATCGAGGCAAATCCGTACACATAATCGATGCAAACTTACCCGGCCGTGAAGCTTCATGGGCCGGCGGCGGAATCTTACCGGATGCAAATTTACAATACGCTCTAGACCCGCTTGATAAACTACGTGGTCTCAGCCGGCAACTCCATCCGATATGGGCAGACCGCCTAAAAACTGAAACGGGAATCGATAACCACTTTGAGGCGACCGGTGGCGTGCACGTCGCACGCCATACGGGTGAAGCAGCCGCCCTCGCAGGATTGCTTGCCACCTTGCCAGCGGAAGGTATTGCCGTCGAAAAACTCAATTCACAACAATTAAGTAAACTCGAGCCGGCACTGGACCCGGATCGGTTTCTCGCTGCCTATTATTTACCCAACGATGCGTTGTTACGCAATCCACGGCATTTGCAAGCGCTGGTTGCGGCCTGTGAAAAAAATGGAGTCACCATTACACCACATTGTGCCGTCACCGATATTCCCATCGACCTCGGACATATCCACAGTGTGCCTTCGCCGCAAGGCTCGCTGAGAGCTCAGCAAATATGCATTACCGCCGGCGCATGGTCCGCTATGCTTTTGCAGCAACTAAATATCGAAAACGGCATTGTTCCCATTCGTGGACAGATGCTGTTGTATCAGGTGGCAACAGGCACCATCAATCGCGTTATCAATGAGGGATCACGTTATGTGATTCCACGGCGTGATGGACATATTTTAGTTGGCTCCTGCGAAGAGGAAGTCGGCTTCGAAAAAGGGACGACTCCGCAGATGCTCGCTCAGTTGGCAGAATTCGCCGGTCAACTCGTTCCGCCGCTCGACGGACTCGAGATTAAACAAAGTTGGTCAGGTTTACGTCCGGCGAGTTTCGACGGCATGCCCTATTTGGGCCGTATCACCGCGGCGGACAATTTATTCATCGCTGCTGGCCACTTCCGCAATGGCTTACATATGTCACCGGCAACAGCTGTCGTGATGGCTGATCTCATGACCGGTGAAACACCAGCCCTTGATATCTCACATTTCAGTATCCTCCGTAATAGCAATACACCGGATACTGTTAATCTTTGATTTACAACTCCAGATTCTGAATTTTGTGGTAATTCGTACAATTCGAGGTTGAATTTATTCGAATCGGTACCATCGCATCCGCGTGGTAAACTGATTAGCGGTAGAATACGACAGCACACCAACATCATGCAAGCAAAGGCCATTGCTAAGAACGAAACGAAATTTATGGCAATCGACACTCCCGCTCATATCCTCATCATCGGTGCTGGCCCCATCGGACTCGAAACCGCACTATATGCGCGGTACTTGGGCTACCAAGTCACTCTTATCGAAAAAGACGAGGTCTGCCAACATGTTTTACAATGGCAACACGTTAGTATGTTTACACAATTCGGAGACAATAGTTCGACATTAGGTCGAGCGGCAATCGCCGGTCAATCTCCCGAGCACCCGTTAGACGAATTGGATCAATTACAATCCGGAGCCCAGTGGTTCAAAAACTATCTCGAACCACTAAGTCAAACCGACTTAATCGTTGACCATATCCGTACGAACACGAGAGTTCTTTCGGTTTCCCGTTCGTGGCTCAATAAAACAGATCTAGCTGATGGGCAAGCCCGCGCCGCCGCTGCGTTTCGCGTGTTAGTTCAAAACGGTTCGCACGAAACTGTTATAGCCGCGGACATCGTCATCGACACATCCGGCGTCCTCGGACAACCCAACCCGCTTGGTGCTGGTGGAGGACCCGCTATTGGTGAGAACAACTGTCAGAAACAATTTCACCGCCTGAGCCCGACTACTGAGCAAGCGGCCACTCTGGCCAAGCAACGTATCCTAGTCGTCGGATCTGGACATACCGCCGCCCAGACCCTAGTCAGCCTCACTCAAACTCGCTCCACAACAGATGCAACCATTACTTGGCTTACACGCAACGAGAACCAGTT
The DNA here is from genome assembly GCA_963934735.1 of uncultured Planctomycetaceae bacterium. Classification (GTDB taxonomy): domain Bacteria; phylum Planctomycetota; class Planctomycetia; order Pirellulales; family Pirellulaceae; genus UBA721. The sequence goes on along the minus strand of CAWVZW010000036.1, from coordinate 15,031 downwards.
GGGAATTGCCGCCATCGCTGATGACCCATTGAGCAATCGCCGCGACCTTGTGCAACAGGCCAACGAAAAGGCATCCAACAACCAAGTCACACGTATCGCGGGAGCCATCATCCACCGCATTACACAGCACGAGGACGAAACATTCGAAGTAGAGCTACACCAACGCGACAGGGAAAACGACGGCAGGCAAATAACGCTCGTCGTCGATCAAGTGTTTGCTCATACCGGTTTTCAGCCCGACAACTCCATTTTTCGCGAACTACAAGTGCACCTATGTTATGCAACCGAGGGGCCCATCAAACTCGCCGCTAAGCTACTTGACCACGGATCGGAAGATTGTCTTGATCAATCACCCGTGTCCGCAACAGATCTAATCAACCCAGAACCCAATTTTTACGTCTTGGGAGTTAAAAGCTACGGCCGCAATTCAAACTTCTTATTCAGCGTGGGACTGCAACAAATAACACAGCTGTTTCAAATCATTGGGGGCCGCAAAGACCTCGACCTTTATGCCACAATCCAATAAATCCGCCATGGCAACAATACAACCAACCATTAGCCTATCTCATCTCGATGAACTTTGGTTTCAGGTTAGCGGGACACTTTGTAATCTCACATGTAACCACTGTTTCATCTCCTGTAGCCCTACCAACAAGAATTTTGGCTTTTTATCGCTGGCAGCTGTCCAAGCATCGCTGCAACAAAGCGTAGAACTCGGAGTTAAAGGCTATTACTTTACTGGCGGAGAACCATTTCTAAATCCCGAAATGACGGCCATCCTCATCGCCACACTTCAGTACGGTCCCGCGACCGTGTTGACCAATGCAACCGTACTTAAACCGGACTGGATCGACGCCTTGGTCACAGCATCTCGAGCAAGTCGCTATAGCCTTGAATTCCGAGTCTCGATAGACGGGTTTGACCCCGCTACTAATGACCCGATTCGCGGTGAAGGAACATTTGTACGAGCCTTGGCAGGCGTACAGCAACTCGTCAAAGCCGGCTTCCTACCAATCATCACGGCGACTCGCACCTGGCCAATAGAGGAGGACCGTACCGTATTGGCCAAATTTAGCACGACTCTCAAGGAAGCTGGCTACGATCGTCCCCGTATAAAACTGCTCCCGACCTTGCAAATCGGTGCAGAAGCACAACGCAGCAGCGGGTATACCGACACACAACGGGTGACAGCAGAAATGCTCAACGAATTCGACACCTCGCAATTTGTTTGTGAGCATGCTCGGATTGTCACAGATCGAGGAGTCCACGTCTGTCCTATTCTGATCGAAGAACCCGATTCAATACTTGGTACCGACTTACAACAGGCAACACAAGCAGACTTCGCCATCACGCACGGTGCTTGTCTCACTTGCTATCAATACGGAGCAATCTGTTCTAATCCCTCGCTGGGTCTTACGAGTGGAGATGCTTGATGACAACTAACATCGCGCTATTCGGAGGAGTTTACAGTAACTACTTAGCACTCGATGCGGCTATTACTGACGCCCGTAGCCGCGGGATATCCGACCTGTACTGTCTCGGCGACCTCGGAGCGTTCGGCCCGTTTCCAGACCGCATATTCCCTCTTCTTCAGCAACATAACGTTCAATGCATTCAAGGCAACTACGACGACTCCATTGGCAACGAATTAAATAACTGCCAATGCGGTTATACCGATGTCCGCGATAACTACTATGCGAACATAAGCTATCAATATACGCAGCAACACACCAGCGCCGATAACAAAGCTTTCCTGCGTCAACTACCACGCACCCGCATCATCCAAGTCGAACAAACTCAAATCCTGCTCTGCCATGGCAGCCCCCGAAAACTAAACGAGTTCCTCTGGGAGTCAACGTCACCCGATCATTTCCTAGAACCGTTTTTCTCGCAGCACAACGTCGACGTGATTGCGGTTACGCATACTGGCATAAAGTGGCAAAGGCAACTCCCAAGTGGACTATTCGTAAATGTCGGCGTTCTTGGTCGTCCAGAAAACGATGGCACGACCAACGTCTGGTACACCATACTCGAAGTGTCCGGTAGCAAAACTGCTGTTGAATTCGTTCCAATCGAGTATGATTATCAACAACTTGCACAAGACATGCAAAACGAACAATTGCCACGCGAGTTTATTGACACAATCAATACTGGCTGGTGGACTACTTGCTTGGAAGTCCTACCGCAAAAAGAACGAACCATTGGCAAGCACTAGGCTTTCCTAGTAACCGCTAAACTGATTATGCGCCCCCAACAAATCTTAGCTACTTTAATCATTACGGCCATCGCTGGATTTGCTCTGGTCGCAATCACCATCACCTACATTGATCAGCCGTTGTGGATCGATGAACTGCACACATCGTGGACGATTAGTGGCGGATTTGCCGACGTCATTCCCCGCGGAAACGCCGGGAACCAAGCGCCGCTGTATTACTTCATTCTCAAAGCTGTCACCGAACTTGTGGGTTCCTCAGAATCCGTGCTGCGATCGTTTTCCGTAATATCAACCATCGCCTGCATCGCACTCATGACAGGCTGGGGAGTGATAAAAAAAGTGCATCCGTTGTTACTCGGCTGTGTCATGGTAATGTTCGCCACTGACCGCTGGGTAACTCTTTTTGCGCTCGAAGCGCGGCCGTACGCATTTCTAATGTTTTTAACAATCCTCTTGTTCACTCTACAAACCACCCGCATTCAACATTTTCCATCTAGGGTTTTAACGGAAGTCATCTGGACGCTCTGTGCAACGGCCATGTTCTACACCCATTACACAGCGTTGCCGATCATTGCCGTGTTTTTTCTGACGCGGGTAATCTTCCGTAAAACCAACCAAATAAATATCAAATTTCTGCTGTTGCAATTCATCACAGTCGTCGCCTTTGCCATGGGACGACTGGATCACTTCGCTTCCGTTTTCGCGATCCGCGATAACTGGGCAACGTTTATTAAGCCAGAGCAGGCCACGATTGAAGGATTAGCTACCAAATTTCCCTTAATCGCCTTAGTAATGATTCCCTGCGGCTTACTAATGCTCGACCACCTCCTACAAAAACATCTTGTAACTGCAAAAGCGCAAAATAACGCCGAACAAACAGTGAGCGATTCCAGTATCAAAACGCTACTCATGTGGGGACTACTGCCGCTGCTAGCCGCTTGGATTTGTACACGGTTTGCATGGATCCATTGGTTCCACCCGCGGTATTTTATAACAATCGCTCCGGCGTTTTATTTATTATTTTGTGCTGTCATCGGTCGCCTGCAGCAGCCCGTAATCAAGACTGCGGGCATTCTAATTGTAATCTGTGCGTGGGGCGGTCTTGGACACAGTGTCGCTAAACAACATAAAAAAGGAACGGTGGCGGAGAAAACCGAGTCATGGAAAGAAATAGTTGAACACTTGAACGCTCAACCCGGCAGAGGCAATGTGTTACTGCTGTCGGGACTCATTGAAGATCCACAACTAGCAGCACAGCAACAGGAGGTGCAATCTGGCAAAGTGCCGCTGCAGCAATATTGTCAGTTCCCAGTACGCGGTTTGTATAGTCTAGAACAGCGTTGGAATGTCACGGCTCTAAGTTCCGATACCTCGGCAGACGCACTGCAATCGTACTTGCTGGCACCTCGCACTTGGATAATTATCCGCGGTTCTCGCCGAATTCTCCAATGGGAACAATTTACGCAACAAACTTTTCACAAGCAACAATATTCTCGAATTGAGTTCCCTGGCAACGTTGCCCTGTTTACTTGGAGAAAATAAGACCACCACAATCAATCGTAAAGCGTCTGTTTAACTAGGTTACAACAAGATATTGACTAGTAACGGCTAACCATAATTCAATTCCTCGTGTAAACTCACAATTTGGATATTTCTCCTCGAAACACACTTTGACAAACATATCTAACCATGCCTGCCGATCGTACTGAAGAACTAAAAAAGATCCTGCAACAGCGAGTGATGGTACTCGATGGCGCTATGGGTACGACCGTTTTTTCCTTAGGTTTTGACGAACAGACGATCCGTGGCGAACAATTCAAAGATCATCACAAAGATGTCAAGAACTTTGTCGACCTGATATCCATCACTCATCCGGACACGCTAACGGACATTCATCGCCAATTCCTTACGGCTGGCGCGGATATCATCGAAACCAACACCTTCGGTGCTACCAAGATAGGTATGGCCGATTTCGACTTGCCGGATCTCGTTTACGACCTGAACGTCGCCGCGGCAACGTGTGCGCGGCGGGCTGCCGATGAATTTACAAATGAAAATCCTGACAAACCACGGTTCGTCGCTGGGTCCATCGGTCCCACCACAAAGACATGTTCGATTTCCCCCAAAATTGAAGACCCTGGTTTTCGCGAAGTCATTTTCACCGAACATGTCGAGTCCTACTACGGTCAAGTAGCAGCGTTAGTCGCCGGCGGCGTCGACATCCTGTTTCCGGAAACAACTTTTGATACGCTCAATCTTAAGGCATGCCTCTTTGCAATCCGAAAATATTTCCTCGACCACAACACGTCCCTGCCAGTAATGGCTTCCTTTACCATCACGGATGAAGCTGGGCGGACATTGACGGGGCAAACCGTAGAGGCGTTATGGAACAGCCTCTCTCACTTTGACCTGTTAAGCGTCGGTATCAACTGTGCTCTCGGTGCGGAAAAGATGCGGCCTTACATCGAAGAGCTATCACGACTGGCGCCGGTCCACATAAGTTGTCACCCCAACGCGGGTCTACCAAACGAGTTCGGCGGTTTCGACCAAACACCAAGTGAAATGTCCCAACAAATCGGTGCCTTCCTCGAAAACCGCTGGGTCAACATCATTGGCGGATGCTGTGGAACCACACCGGAGTATATCGCAGCGATAGCCCAAGCTGCCGAGCATGCTGCGCCACGCGAAGTCCCCACAGTCACTCAACTAACTCGCCTCAGCGGCCAAGAAGCTCTAACACTAAGATCGGATTCCAACTTTCTGATGATCGGTGAACGTACTAACGTAACCGGTTCTAGAAAGTTCGCGAGGCTGATCCGCGACGAACTCTTTGAAGAAGCTGTCGACGTTGCCCGCCAACAAGTTCTCGGTGGCGCCGCCGTCATCGATATCAATATGGACGACGCGTTGCTCGATGGCGAAGCCGCGATGACTCGCTATCTAAACCTAATCGCTGCGGAACCCGATATCGCCAAAGTACCGGTCATGATTGACAGCTCAAAATGGACCGTCATCGAAGCCGGACTGCGCTGTCAGCAGGGCAAAGCCATCGTTAATTCGATCAGCCTCAAAGATGGCGAAGAAGAATTCCTACGACGGGCTCGCTTAATTCGACAATACGGTGCGGCAACCGTCGTGATGGCTTTCGACGAAGAAGGACAAGCCACTGAAACATCAGAAAAGGTACGAATTTGTAAGCGCGCTTACGATCTACTTACCGAACAAGTTGGATTTCCAGCAACGGACATTATTTTTGATCCCAATATATTGACCGTAGCCACCGGTATCGCCGAACACGACAATTACGGCGTAAATTTTATCGAAGCAACTCAGCAGATCAAGGCGTTGTGCCCCGGCGTAAAAATCTCTGGCGGAGTCAGCAATATTTCGTTTTCCTTCCGTGGCAACGATGTCGTGCGAGAAGCACTTCATTCGGCATTTCTATTCCATGCCATTCAGGCCGGGTTGGACATGGGTATTGTCAACGCCGGGCAGTTAGAAATCTATGAACAGATCCCCAAGGAACTGCTCGAGTGCGTGGAAGATGTAATACTCAACCGCCGATCGGACTCTACAGACCGCTTGCTTGATCTAGCCGAATCGTACAAAGGGCAGGGGACGCGAGAAATAAAAGAAGATCTCAGTTGGCGTGAACAAGATGTTGCCGCCCGACTATCGCACGCGATGGTCAAAGGCATCGACGCTTTTATAGAAGAAGATGTCGAAGAGTTCCGCCAAACAGTGGATCGTGCGCTGCAGGTAATTGAAGGCCCGTTGATGGATGGCATGTCAACGGTGGGCGATTTATTCGGGGCGGGGCAAATGTTCCTACCTCAAGTCGTGAAATCGGCACGCGTCATGAAAAAAGCGGTCAATTATCTGCTACCGTTCATGGAAGAGGAGAAACTCGACGGCGATGGCATTTCCCACCGCGCGACAATACTTTTAGCAACCGTCAAAGGGGACGTGCACGATATCGGTAAGAACATTGTCGGGGTCGTCTTGGGCTGCAACAACTATCGTATTATCGACTTAGGCGTGATGGTTTCTAGTGAACAAATCCTTAAAACTGCTCAGGAAGAAAACGTTGACATCGTTGGGCTTTCGGGGCTCATCACGCCCAGTTTGGACGAAATGGTTCACGTAGCCAAGGAAATGAAACGCCTGCAGTTTGACGTGCCATTATTAATTGGTGGTGCCACAACCAGTGCACGCCATACTGCCGTACGCATCGCGCCTGAATATGATAATCCCGTTGTCCATGTTCTTGATGCATCTCGTAGCGTCGGTGTCGTTGATAAATTATTGAACCCTGAATCGCGGGATGGATATCAACAGAGCAATCTCGAAAAACAAGCCGAATTAGTCGCTAGCTTTGAAACTCGGCAACTCAAATTGGTCAGCTACGAAGAGGCATACGACAATCGCTTGACAACCGATTGGTCTGAACTCGATATATTAACGCCAGAGTTTATTGGAAATCGGACCATCGAAAGCCAATCTCTCGATAGTTTGCGAGACTTCATCGACTGGACGCCGTTCTTCATGACGTGGCAACTCAAAGGGAAATACCCACGTATCTTCGAACATAAAAAGCTCGGACCTCCCGCGCGTGAATTATTCGAGCATGCCCAGCAACTTCTCGACGACATCATTTCTCAGCAACTATTTCGAGCGACCGCGGTCTACGGCTTTTGGCCAGCCGCCAGTGTCGGTGACGACATCATCGTCTATACAGACGAATCACGAAGTGAACAAAAAACAATCTTCCATGCATTACGTCAGCAAACGCGGCGCAAGGGACAAGATTACTTCCGTTCCCTTGCTGATTATGTGGCACCGCAGGAGTGTAACCGTTCAGATTATGTCGGAGCGTTTGCCTTAACGACGGGCAACGGTGTCGCGGAACTGGTCGCACAGTACGAGGCCGCAAGTGATGACTACAATTCCATTATGGTTAAAGCGCTTGCTGATCGGCTCGCCGAAGCATTTGCCGAATATTTGCACCAACACGCACGGAAATGTTGGGGGTATGGCAAGTCTGAGAATCTAACAAACGAAGAGTTAATAGCGGAACAATATCGAGGCATTCGTCCCGCCCCAGGCTATCCCGCTCAACCAGACCACACCGAAAAATCGACGATCTGGGAATTGCTAGAAGTCCAACAAGCAACCGGCATTGAATTGACCGAGAGTTTAGCGATGATGCCGGCAGCGAGCGTCAGCGGATTGTATTTTGCACACCCCGAAGCTCGCTATTTTGCGGTCGACCGAATTGGCAAAGATCAGCTAGAAGATTATGCCCAACGTAAAAACATGCCGATCGAAGATGCCCGCCGCTGGCTAGGCCCAATTCTGTAGGCTCCACTATCTTTCACAATCCAAAGATATTCGTATGCCTTTGATTGTCGTTTTGCAATAAATCATTACAATGTGAGGGTCGGATAAAGCCGACGTTAACAATCCTATAAATTAAACCGGTGTCGGAACGGATAAAATCTTACACCATATTATTATCTGCAGGAGCAGCATTACTATGACTCAATTTCAAGCAGCCCGTCGTGGTGAAATCACCCGGGGTTGCAAGAGATGCCGATCGTGATCGTTCCTGCCAGTTATCAGAAATCCTATGCCCGCGATGACATTCCGAGGCTGGTAGGCTATCATTTTTGTAGGGCTACACTGTCGTCAAGCCCGACCTGCACATCACTGCTGCCGCCCGACCTGAAATTAAGCCCACATAAGGAACCAAATGAATGAACGCCAAACCGAAATTCCTCGCCGCCACCGCCGCGGTGGATGAACGCGTCATCCATCCGCTGCCGAATTCCCGCAAAATCTATGTCGAAGGCTCGCGCCCCGATATCCAGGTAGCGATGCGTAAAATCAGCCAGTCCGATACCGAGGCCCCCTACGACGTGGAAAAGAACCCGCCGATTTATGTCTATGACTGCTCCGGGCCGTACACCGATCCTCATGTCAGCATCGACATCAGTTCCGGCCTGCAAACGCCGCGCACGCCATGGATTATTGATCGTGGCGACAGCGAGGAGTTATCTGGCCCGAGTTCGGTTTACGGCATCGAGCGCATGAATGACCCGAAGCTGGCCGAAATGCGTTTTAACCTCACGCGCAAGCCGCGTCGCGCATTGCCAGGCAAAAACGTCTCGCAAATGCACTACGCCAGGCAAGGCATCATCACGGCGGAGATGGAGTACGTCGCGATTCGCGAAAACATGCGCCGTAAGGAGTATCTCGCAGAATTGAAAGCGTCCGGTCCGTCGGGAAATAAATTGGCCGATATGATGGGCCGCCAACATGCCGGGCAGTCGTTCGGCGCCAGTATGCCTGCCGAAATCACGCCCGAGTTTGTACGCTCGGAAATTGCCCGTGGCCGCGCCATCATCCCGGTCAACATCAACCATCCGGAAATCGAGCCGATGATCATCGGCCGCAATTTCCTGGTGAAAATCAACGCCAACATCGGCAACTCGGTCACCACCTCCAGCATCTGCGAAGAAGTCGACAAGCTGACCTGGGCGATCCGCTGGGGTGCCGACAACGTGATGGACCTGTCAACCGGCAAGAATATCCACGAGACGCGGGAATGGATCATCCGCAACTCGCCAGTTCCGATCGGAACGGTGCCGATCTATCAGGCACTGGAAAAGGTCAACGGCAAGGCTGAAGACCTGACCTGGGAAATCTACCGTGACACGCTGATCGAGCAAGCCGAGCAGGGCGTCGATTACTTCACCATCCACGCCGGCGTGTTGCAGGCTTATGTGCCGATGTGTGCCAATCGCATGACCGGCATCGTTTCGCGCGGCGGCTCGATCATGGCCAAGTGGATGATGGCAAATAACCAAGAGTCATTCCTGTACACCCATTTCGAAGACATCTGCGAGATCATGAAGGCTTATGACGTAAGCTTTAGTCTGGGTGATGGTCTGCGTCCCGGCTCGATCTATGACGCCAATGACGAAGCGCAGTTCAGCGAATTGAACACGCTCGGTGAGCTGACCCAGATCGCATGGAAGCACGACGTGCAAGTCATGATCGAAGGGCCCGGTCACGCGCCGATGCACTTGATCAAGGAAAACATGGAATTGCAGTTGGACAAGTGCGACGAAGCACCGTTCTACACGCTCGGGCCGCTGACCACTGACATCGCACCCGGCTATGACCACATCACCTCCGGCATCGGCGCGGCGATGATAGGCTGGTACGGCACCGCCATGTTGTGCTACGTCACGCCCAAGGAACACCTCGGCCTGCCAGAAAAGGATGACGTCAAGACGGGTGTCATCACATACAAGATCGCGGCCCATGCGGCCGACCTTGCCAAGGGCCACCCCGGCGCTCAAATCCGCGACAACGCCTTGTCCAAGGCACGCTTCGAGTTCCGTTGGCGAGACCAGTTCAATCTCGGTCTCGATCCGGACACGGCGCGCGAATTCCATGATGAAACGCTACCAGAGGAAGGCGCAAAGTCCGCGCATTTCTGCACGATGTGCGGCCCCCATTTCTGTTCAATGAAGATATCACAGGATGTACGCACGTACGCCGAGCAGGCTCGACAAACCCAGAGCGAACCAGTTCCGCTGGTCGAGTTGAATGGCAGCTAAGGCGGCGATCGTTGAGCCAAGGAAATGCAGCATGAACGTCGGTGACCGAGCAGCGAGGATTTCCGAGCCGACCGCATTCCCGCCGTATGCCTTCGTTCCCGGCCGCTTCCCACACCCGATCAGCGATCCGGCCGGACACAGTTTTGGCGCGGAACCGCATCAGGCAGTCCCCCTCGACCCGGCCAACTGGCAAGCTTCCGCCGAGTACCTGCGCGGCATCGAGCTCTTCGACCACGGCTACTACTGGGAATCTCACGAAGTCTGGGAATCCCTCTGGCACGCAGCGGGCCGAACGGGACCGATCGCCGATTTCCTCAAGGGCCTCATCGCGCTCGCCGCCGCCGGCGTGAAATCGCGCGAAGGGAAGGCCGCTGGAGTCGTGTCTCACGCGGGCCGCGCTGGGCGACTGTTTCGCCAAGTGGCTGAGTCACTGTCGGCTCATCCAGACAGTGCGGATTGGCTGGGTTGGAATCTGACACGACTGATCCGATTTGCCAATGAAGTGGCCGACGAACCGCCAATGGTTGGGCACGACGAGCCGATGCCACCTGTCGAAGTCGTCTTTCCATCGTGCCCGATCCCTCGTAAGTTGCATTAATTGCGCATGCATAACCTCCAAAACGGAGCAAACAACATTCCCGTCGACACTCGATCAGAATCCATTGCGATACGCCGTAAAACGCACTACCTGTACTCCTACACGCACGTATTTGAGCGCGATGACTGGTTTGTAAATCTGATATTGGGTAGCCTGTGCTTTTTCATTCCAATCATTGGGCACGTTGTCTTTATGGGGTATCAGTATCAAGTCGTAGAAGGATTTATCCGGCGACCCAACCAGAAAATGTCTAAGTTTGACTTTAACCAATTCACCGAAATGTTAACCCGCGGGGTCTACCCATTCGTAGTATCATTGATACTACAGTTCTTAATAGTGCCTGTATTTATTATTATTGCCCTTGTTGCAATGGTAATCCCCGCGATGTTCGACCGCGGAGAGCAGCCACTAGCAATGATGCTTGTGGGGATCTTCATCGCTTTCGCAACAATCATCGGTTTATTTGCAATTCACCTAATCATGGGGCCTTTGATGTTGCGAGCAGGCCTTTGTCAATCTTTCAAAGAAACATTTAATTTCCGTTGGATTCGCAGTTTTGTGAGAATGATGTGGTTAGAGGAAATCAAGTCATCGTTATTCCTTATGATTTCAAGCATCTTTGTTTCAATCATTGGAATGCTAATGTGCTTTGTTGGCATTTACCCCGCAATAGCGCTGATGGCGTTAGCAATGTCACATCTCACCTATCAACAATACGCCATATTCCTTGCAAATGGTGGTGAGCCCATTCCCCTCAAGGAAAAAACTCCATGCTATCCCGTTGAGCAACCCCAGTAATCTATAAACATTTCAAGTCTATCGATAACCTTGACAGCAAAATCGACTAGGATGGCCTGTCGCACTGAGCTATTGCTCTATAGGCCTAAAACATCGTTCATAGAATACAGCCCCGCTGATTGTGCGGCGACAAATTTAGCTGCGGTCAACGCGCCCAAGGCATAACTATCTCGATTTGACGCTCGAACAGTTAACTCAATCGTCTCGCCAAGCATCCCAAATACGATAGTGTGTTCTCCCGGATTGTCACCAGTACGAATGGCGTGATAGGCAATTTCGTTGTGCTCCCGCGCTCCCACTTGGCCCTGCCGACCGTGAACCGCTGCGGAGATTCCCATCGCTTCCCCAATCAATTCACCAAAACGCAACGCCGTTCCACTAGGTGCGTCTTCTTTGAATCGATGGTGACGCTCTAGAATCTCTACATCCGCGCCACCAGGTACATCCTTGAGCACCTCGGCGGTCGTTTGAGCTAGTTTCATAACCAGATTCACAGCGGTACTCATACTCGGAGCCCATACTATCGGAATCTGTTCACTTGCCAATCGAATTAAGTCCTGTTGTTCCGAATTTAAACCTGTTGTGGCGACCACCAAAGGCGTACCGTTGGCTAGACATTGTTGCGTGATACTCTCAGCACCCGCGGGTACTGAAAAATCCACGACCACATCGATATCGCTGTTCCAAGTTGGACTTAGTGCGACATCAATCGCTCCAATACCAGCAACCGCTCCTGCATCCTCACCAGCACGCGGGTGTGCTGCGGATTCAAAAGCCGCCACTAAGTTCAATTGTTCGTCGACGCTGGACAAAGCAACTAAGCGTTGTCCCATGCGACCGGCAGCACCATGTATGGCAAGTCCTAAATTACTCATTGTTAATATCCTTGTCCGTGTTAACACCGATGTTACATCGGTGTGCTATGTCTATCATTCGAATCCAATTCAGAAATCTAGCCTAGCCATAAATTTTAATAGCGCGAATAATTTCCTCTAGGTCATTCGAGACCGCGACTGCTCGATTTGCGTAATTCGAGCGTGTCATACCGCGTACGCCTAATACTTCATTGAATTTTTCCTGATCCGTTGTGTGATACGCAACCGTTGCCGTTGGATCTTTGAGTTGGTGACCCGTTAGAATACAAACAACTCGATCACTTGCTGCAATGACTCCTTGCTCACGTAATAATTTCACGCCGGCCACACTTGCGGCACTTGCAGGTTCGCAACCGATGCCCCCCGCGCCAACTTGGGCTTTGGCATCAAGCATATCTTGGTCGGAAACCTCGCGGACAACACCGTCGCAATAATCTAACGCTCGCAAACATTTATCGAGATTGACAGGGCGGTTAATTTCAATCGCACTCGCAATCGTCGAAGCTTTTTTATGCTCCACATCCAATTCGTGATAATATTGTTCCGGAATGGAGCGATCAATACGACCGTCATTCCAGCGCAAGGATCGATTCTCGTATAACTCATATAACGTATTGGCTCCACAAGCATTGATAACTGCTAGCCGTGGTACTCGGTCGATTAATCCTAGCTCGAACAGTTCGATGAATGCTTTCCCAAAGGAACTTGAATTACCCAGATTCCCACCCGGCACGACAATCCAATCGGGCACTTCCCAGCCAAGACCCTCGATCACTCGGTACATGATCGTCTTTTGACCTTCGAGCCTAAAGGGATTGATACTATTCACCAAATAAATATCGAGCTCTTTGCAGACTTCGCAAACCCTCAGCATCGCATCATCAAAGTCCCCAGTAATTTGGACCGTCAACGCTCCGTACTCGAGTGCCTGAGACAATTTACCGTACGCGATCTTTCCAGAGCCAATAAAAATCACGGATTTCATCTGTTGGGACACCGCGCAATACATGGCCAACGACGCGGAGGTGTTTCCCGTGGAAGCACAGGCCGCACGTTTGGAGCCCACGCTGCGCGCGTGGGTAAAAGCCGCGGTCATACCGTTGTCTTTAAAACTGCCGGAAGGATTCATTCCTTCATATTGCAAAAACAGATTACCGCTCTCCATGCCGACGTAACGGGAAACCGTATCGGCTTGCTGCAGAATCGTTTGGCCTTCACCCACCGTAACCACTTGCTCACGCAGAGCGAACGGCAACAACTCATGGAAACGCCACACACCGCTCCGCGCTAACGGGTCAAGTCGCTGTGACCATTTGTCCTGAAAAATCGCCCAACTCTCGGGGGCTGGTCCAGATTTCCAATCATATTTGACGTCCAATAAACTGCCGCATTCCACACAACTCGTCAAAACTTCGTCGACCGCATAAACTTTACGACAGTCTACATGAATGCATTCTTGGTACGCTATTTCGCGAAAATTCACTTGCTACGGCCGTGACAGTGGTTGAACCTTTTCCCACTAACCTTATAAAAAACGAGCGTTTTGTATTTTGTCTGTACAGAAAGTATAAATCAGCCGCCAATTTTCAGCAACAAGCTTCCCAATACATTCCGGCGTTGATGAGTGCTGGCCGATTTATAGACCGTTTTTGATGACAGCGAGAGGTTAAAATCATTGACAGCGCGGTTTCCGATTCTTAAAATTTGCAACTAAGTCGGTTGATGAAATACTTGCTATAATTTCAGTGGACTTTTGAGCGACTGTCCGTTTTCGGTCGGTAGCCCACCAATCTTCATGATCACTAGAAAAGCCTTGCTACTCGATAAAATCAATCGTCAACCCATTTTTAATTTCCACACAAAACCTATCATGGCTCGACCTAAAAACGCAATGAAAAAGCTTGAATCTAGACCATTCAAAAAAAGATTGCTGTCACTCCGCGCTCGTCTGCGAGGCGATGTATCGGCAATGGCTGAATTGGCATTGGGTCAGGGCAAAACTGCCGGCGGCAGTGGTTCATCTCCTTCAAACCATATGGCTGACAAAGGAACTGATCAGTATGAGCAAGAATTTACGTTATCGCTCGTGGAAAACGATGAAGAAACACTCCAATGGATCGCCGCTGCTCTCGACCGTATCGAACTCGGGGTCTATGGTGCATGTGAGCAGTGTGAGCGTAAGATCCCCAAACAACGATTAAACGTCCTTCCCTTTACCGCATATTGCGTAAAATGTGCGAGCGAAATACAAACGGGCGAACCGTATGAATAGTAACGAGGACGCAATCGGACAAACCGATGACTCGTCCCTCTCATTTGGTCGCCGCTGCGGACTATTCGCGTCGATCGCCATTGTTGGGCTTGCGTTTGACCTCTGGTCTAAATCCTATATGTTCTCCAAGCTTGGATTGCCGGGAAAACATGAACTGTGGTGGATCATCGAAGATTTTTTCGGTTTTCAAACAGCAGTCAATCAAGGGGCATTGTTTGGCATCGGGCAGGGGGGGAGTTCGTTTTTCGCAATGTTCTCCGGTGTCGCTCTGCTAGCAATTGCGTTTTGGTTTATCAAGAGTGATGGGTGGAAAAGCCGCTGGCTCACCGTCTGTCTAGCCGCCGTTACTGCAGGTATTCTTGGAAATCTCTATGACCGCTTGGGGCTATGGCATCCCACTGATACATTTGCAGATGACTATTCCAATTTTGCCTATGGCGTGCGCGATTTTATCCTATTCACATATCAGGGTCACGTCTGGCCAAATTTCAATATCGCCGATTGCCTGTTGGTTTGCGGAGCAATCATGCTTGGTATTTCCTCCTTTCGCCAAGAAGCGACAAGTAAACAACCCAAGAACGAAACGAAAGCAAGCTAACAAGCTAACAAGCTAACCGCATTACCATCATGAACAATCGCCTTGAA